>JAQUNY010000053.1 GCA_028717405.1 Eubacteriales bacterium | reverse complement strand
GTCCCCTGTCTCTTTTCGCGCTGCTTCAAGATGTTTTTCGGAAATCTGCTTAGGAAGGACAAGGTAAATTGAAAAGGTATATTGTAGGTATTGACGGCGGCGGGACAAAAATGAAGCTTAAGGCATTTTATGCCGATATGCTTCTCTCGGCTGAACCGGCCGAACCAGATAAACATTTTCCTGCCGAAACAGTGTATGCAGCTGCCGGTGTCAGCGAATCCGGAGGAAGCAACCTTACAGCTGAGAGTGAAGAGAAGGTGAGGGGTAATCTTCGGGAGCTTTTCCGGGACCTTTTCGACAACCATGGACTTCATGCTGACAGCTGCGCCTGCGTCTGCCTTGGGACTGCGGGGGCAACAGGAGGGGCAAGAGCGCAGAAGCTGACCGGATTCCTTAAGGAGATCCTCCCCTCAGCGCACATAATCGTCACAAGCGACATATATACTTCTCTCTATGGCGGCACTCTTTCTGACATGGGGATTGTTCTGAACTCCGGAACAGGATCTTTTTGTTTTGGACGGGATGAAAATGGTGAAAGCTGCCGGGTGGGAGGCTGGGGCCACATTATCAGCGATGAGGGCAGCGGATATTACATTGGACAACGTGTTCTGAATGCGGTAACAAAGAGTATCGACGGCCGCGGGGAACGCACCTCCATGGCAGATATGGTTTCTGACGCAGTCGGAGGCAACACAAATCAGGATATTGTTGATTTCGTACACAGCGGCAGGCAAACCAAAAAAGATATCGCGTCATTTGCGCTTGTGTGTGAAAAAGCTTTTAGCGAACATGATAAGGTCGCCGGAGAAATAACTGCAGGTGCAGCTGCCGAGCTGGCATCAATGGTAAGGCCGGTAGTCCGGAAGCTGGGGCTGTCAGACAAACAGGTTTCGTGCGTTTATACCGGAAGTATACTGACGAAGTTTGAAGGTTTGCGAAATATAACAGCCAGCCTGATAAACAGTGAATTTCCTGCAGTCAGATTCGAACCTTGCAGGGAAGACGCTGCATGGGGAGCCGTGTTGATCTGTCTTGAATGGTTAAAATTTAATCAGAATTCAATCCGATAAAAGGTATTAATAAAAATAAAAATACAGCGCAAAGAAAATTTTTTAAAAACTATTGCGACCATAATAACATTATGATATTATAATAACGTAAAAAAGTAACATTTTAATGACATCACGCAGGGGAGCATAAGTGTGAATTATGAATAAAAAACTCAATGACATAGAGAAATACCGAAAAGATGATATGAAAAGCCGTAAACATGATAATGATGACGCTTATTTAGATTTTGACCGGATAAAAACTGAACAGATAAATCCGGATACGGTCGATATAGATTCTCGCAGCACAACGGAAATGCTGAAGATGATAAATAATGAGGATAAAAAAGTAGCTGGCGCAGTAGAAAAGGCACTCCCGGAAATTGCGGCAGCGGTGGATATTATAACTGACAGGTTCAAAAAGGGTGGAAGACTTATATATATTGGCGCAGGAACAAGCGGACGCCTTGGCGTCCTTGACGCTACCGAGTGTCCACCTACATATGGCGTCCCCAGGGGCATGGTTACCGGGATCATAGCTGGTGGTATCAACGCATTCGGCACTGCAATAGAAGGGATTGAAGACAACGCTGAAGCAGGTGCCGCAGATATCGAGCATATGAGTGTGAGCAATAAAGATACGGTAGTTGGCATATCTTCAAGCGGGCATGCGCCATATGTCGATGGAGCCATGAAAAAAGCCTCGGAAAAAGGGGCCGCGACGGTTCTGATCACAAATTCGGAGAACTCGGAAATATCTCTGACGGCTGACATAACTATCACATTGCAAACCGGACCCGAGGTAATAATGGGAAGTACACGCATGAAAGCCGGTTCGGCCGTAAAAATGACCCTCAACATGCTGACGACCGCATCAATGATCAAATTCGGGAAAGTGTATAAAAACCTGATGATAGACATGGAACCTAGCAATTCAAAGCTTTGGGCGAGAGCTGTCAGGATGCTTATGCTTGCATCAGATGCAGAAAGGAGTGTGGCGGAGAACGCTCTCGAAATTGCAGGCGGCAATCTCAGAAAGGCAATAGTTAAGATTGCTGAAGGGACCAGATTTGAGGAGGCAGAGCAGAAGCCCGTCATGAGCAGAGGGGTAATGAGAGAGGCTATACAGAGAAAACCTGCTCGGGGCAGGCAATCGAAAAGTGGCGTTTAAAGGTAGTTGTTTTATTTTTTACAACATGCGGACACAAAAATATTATAACATGATTATCATAAAGAGAGGTACTCTAAGGACAAAGCAAAAACCAGCAAAAAAAATAAGAGATCTTTCGATTAAGAAAGTCAGAGGGAAGACTCCATTGAAAAATAATTTTTCAGTTAAGAATAGTAAAAAGAGGACACGGTATGTCGATAAGCGACTATGTGTATAGAAAAGGTAAAGGAGCAAAACAAATTGTGATTGCAAAGCTTGTACAACATAATAATATTACAAAAATCTCAGTCAATGGCCGGATATTCGAACCGTTGTCATTCCGTTCATTCAGGCCGAAGCCCGCGACGACCAAAGCTATGGCTGAGGTGGGGGTGAAGCTGCAGAGCGTTTTTCCTACCGGCATCATTTCAGCCTTGCGTATACCGTATTCGCTTTTCGGCGAGATATGGACCGGCGAAGGTCAATATGACTGGTCTCCGCTTAAGAAACAGATGGATCAGTTTATCAGAAATGCTCCTGATGCCTACCTGTCACTGATGATACAGCTTGATACAAGGGAATGGTTTCTGAAAGAGCATCCCGAAGCAAGTTATTCATTCCTGAATATTTCGCGTGTAGCAGGTTATGAAGTATGGAGGGAAAGCGCCGCAAGGATGATATGTGATGTTTTGGATTACCTTGACAGGGAGTATCCGGAAAAAATATATGCAGTACATTTATTTGCGGGTAGCACATGTGAATGGCTTAACTCAAGTGATCCGGCTGCTTATGACAGGCTGAAGGAAAGCTGTTTCGCTGCCTGGAGCGGAGATGCCGGAAGGAAAATGCCAAGGCCGGAAGCGCTTGCACATGCAAGCTGTGGAATATTCCGCGATCCGGATACTGATAAAGACGCACTTGATTTCTGGAGATTCCATAATGAGATTGTAGCGGATGCAATTTGTTATTTTGCCGGCCGGACCAAAAAACACACCGGCGGAACAAAACTTACCGGCTGTTTTTACGGCTACCTGGTTGCAACGCCGAATCCGGCATCCGCTCAACTGGCAGCCCAAAGGGTGTTTGACTGCCCTGATATTGATATTGTGTTTTCGCCGGCATCATATCGTTTCCGTAAATTTGAAAGCACAAGCGCGGAACAGCTGCCAATCGATTCTATAAAATTACGAAAGAAACTGTATTTCCATGAAATTGATAATACCACTCATCTTGCAAATAACGACCCATATGCCCAAGTGCTGCAGATCATGGGGCACAGCCGCATGAAGGACCTGGATCAGACAACTATGTATTACAGGCGCGAAGCGGCGCAGGCATGGTCGCACTGTGGGGGGTACTGGTGGTTCGACATGCTTGGATGCTGGTTTGAAAATAACGGTAAAGCGGATGACGCAATGATGAATGAAATAAAGAAAATCATAAATGCGGGGAAAAGGCTTTATAGCAAGCCGGTTTCCGGAATCGCTGAAATTGCTGTCCTTGTGCATGCGGCATCGAATTATTATGTAAAAGACCAGAACCTGATAAGCGAGCTTCTGATAAAGCAACTGGAACCTCTGCACCGCATAGGCGCGCCTGTAGACATATATTGTGCTGAAGACGTACTGAGAGATGATTTTCCTGAGGATCGATATAAGTTGTATCTGATACCGAACATGTTTGCACCTTCGGAAGAGCTGCACCGCGCTGTTTGTAATTTGAGGAAGAAGGGCAGTTCGATAATATTCATATATGCCGCGGGTGCGATAAATTTGTCAAATTGGGGAAACGGATTTTCTGCGAAAAAAATCAGTTTACTGACAAACATCAGTGTAGAAATAAATGAAAATGAGATAAGCGCGACTGCAGTTCCTGGAGGTTTTCTAAATGACAGCGGAATGACGCGGATTTATGGATATGAAAACAGGTTGGTTAAACCGGTGCTTAAATGCACTGATCCTGAAGCTGTAGTACATGGACGCGATATTCTGGACAATAGCGCGCAGTTGGCGATCAAATACCGCAGCCATATTGATGGAGGTAGCGGCAGTGGCGATGGCAAAAACAGCAGCGGAGGCAGCGGCAGTGGCGGCATCAGCAATAGCAGTGGAGACTTCGATTGCTGGTCCATGCAAGGGCCTTTGCCGTCATATGTCCTTCGGCCTTTGGCAAAAGCTGCAGGTGTCAGCATATACACCAGTGACGACTTGCCGGTATATGCAAATAGCATGATGTTCTGCCTTTTTGATCATGAAGGCAGCAGTCGCGAAGTAAATATGCCCTGGGAAGACGGTATAATCGAAGAATTGTATACCGGAGAGCGCCATATGCTGGATGGGAAGTCGCTCACATTGAGTTTCCGCCGTGATGAGACAAAATGTTTCATACATTTAATATAAATTGCTCAACTTTCCCAGGCTGATAACCGGGTGTGAACCTTGAAAAATCAATACAATCAGGCACTGAACTTTAGCCTTTGTGTCCATACCTTTGGCAGTGAATTAATAAAGGCTCCCATGATGGCATTGAACAGATCCTCAGATATCATCAATTCTGGAAGAAATGGTATAGTCAGTGCTTGATACATCTGATATAATAATATTCATAAAAGTCCTCTTTTCGTTGGTATTAGTGGATTTGTGATGATTCTATTACACCATGAAAAGCAGGAATTTTATATATTATATGTCAGATTTGTATTAATTTTTAAGGTTTGTGTCCACTTTTCGGGTGGGAAAGTTGAGTTATTAAAATAATTATTGCTCTGAAAGACCAGGAGGAACTGGTGTTATGGCAGGCCTGATATTAAAAATCAAAGAGCTGTATGATCAGTTTGGCGCTTCTGAAAAGAGGGCGGCAGATTTAGTGCTTAAGGATCCGCAGGCCATTGTGGGCATACCAATTTCGACCTTTGCGGAGAAGAGCGGTACGCATAAAACCGCAGTCCTGCGTTTGTGCAGGAAGCTTGGATACAGCGGATACAGGGATTTTATACTGAATCTGGTTTCCGAGCTGGCGGTCAACGCAAATAATGAGGACACAGGTGAGTATATAGACCTGAATGTCGGAGACAATCTGACTGTTGTGGCAAAAAATGTCTGCATCAACAATCAGAAGGCGATTGAAGACAGTTACAAGATAATAAATGTTGGTGATGTGATCATGGCAAGAGATTTGCTTATGAATGCGAAAAAAATCAATTTCTTCGGTATCGGCGCTTCCGGGGTAGTGGCTCTTGACGCCCACAGAGAATTTACCCGAATCAATAAAAACTGCACCATATCTGTGGATTACCACCAGCAGCTTGCTACAGCTGCAAACTCAACGCAGGATGATGTCGCAGTAGTCATCTCCTGGTCGGGTGAAACAAAGGAAATGATCCGGGTCGCAAAAACGGCAAAAGAAGCAGGTGCGAAAGTAATAATCATAACACGTCTGGGGAAAAACCGCCTTGCGGAATATGCCGACATAAAACTCAGTTTGAGCGCGCCGGAAACGACAATACGCTGCGGCGCAACAAGTTCAAGGATCGCCCAGCTGACTATGATTGATATCCTATTTAACAGTATCCTGACACATGACTATTCTAATCTGAAGAAATATCTGGACAAAGCCAAAACAACTGTCAGACGTCCGGAATTTTGAGGCATCTGGGAGCGAGACAGGAGACGGTTCTGTGTCTTAAGACACAGAACCGTCCCCTGTCTCGCTCCCCTGTCTCGCTTAACTTGGACTCTTCGTTTCATTGGCTTTTTGTTTCATTGCCGGTTTTTCGGGGAACAATAGTGTATTATTTCAGTACAGGTTGCGTCAAACATATTTTTGGGATGAAAAAATGACGGGAGGAAATAGCTGAGTATATGGTGTATCTGATAACATTTCTTGAAGGCATTATAACGTTTATTTCGCCGTGCATTTTGCCTATGCTGCCTGTCTATCTGCTGTATTTTGCGGGGAAAGGCTCGAGTAGTACGGGTAACCTGGCTGATAAGGATACCGTCATTGATACAATTATTGAGAGCAGCCCGGGCAGCGACGGGAGCAGCGATACCGAACAGGGGGATATCGTCAGGAAGAAAGAAGATACCATCGGAATTTCGGCGGGAGTACTTGGATCCTTTAAAAATCCTTTGGGGTTTGTTCTTGGCTTTACGATTGTTTTTGTTGTACTTGGAGCTTTTGCAGGCACGGCAGGCAGCTTCCTCAAAGAATACGGATTTTATGTCAATTTAGTTTCGGGAGCCGTCATTTTCATATTCGGGTTGAGTTTCATGGGGCTATTCAGACTTCCTCTGCCTCAGTTAAAAATACACAGAGGGGCTGCCGGGAAAAGTGACCTTTCCTCTTCTATATTCAGCGACGAAGGGAAAATGAGCTTCTTAAAGGCTGTAGTTTTCGGAATGGTATTCTCGGTAGCATGGACGCCCTGCCTTGGCACATTTCTTGGCGCAGCCCTTATGCTCGCGGCACAGGGAGGCAATGCAGCAAAAGGGTTCACGATGCTCCTTTTTTACTCGCTTGGACTTGGCATCCCATTCGTGGCCAGCGCTGTACTGGTAGATAGACTGAAAAATGCTTTCGCATTCATCAGAAATCACTATAAGATAATAAACATTGTGACGGGGGGGCTTCTCGCAGTTTCCGGAATACTTGTCGCAACAGGTATCCTGCAGAAGGTTGCCCTTCTGCTGCCTGCAGGATGAAATATAGAAGCAGATCATTGATTATAACCGGAAGACAGGGGGAAAATAAAATGGATAATGACAAGGGCAACAGAAAAAACGATAAAAATGAAACAATAAGGGATATGATGGATAAAAAGAAAGAAGAAACAAATGGGAGTGGGAAAAAGACTCTGTCTCCGAAGCTGAAATTCATACTTGGCATTATTGCACTCGTCGTTTTTATTGCTGCGGCTTATGCGGCATATGAAGCGTTATCTGAGCGGTCCGGATCCGGGCTCGAGGGCTTGTCAGCAGCACAAAATGCCGGCAACAGTGATGAACCTGCCAACATAAAGGACTATGATTTTACGGTACAGGACGGCAACGGCGCAGAAGTGAAGCTTTCAGATTTTATTGGAAAGCCGGTAGTCCTGAATTTCTGGGCAAGCTGGTGCCCTCCCTGTAAGAGCGAAATGCCTCATTTCGACAAGCTTTATGGTGAAATCGGGAATGAGGTGCAGTTTGTGATGGTTGACCTGGTCGATGGCCAGAGGGAGACTTTATCTTTGGGCAAGAAATTTATTGCGAACAGCGGATATAGATTTCCGGTATTTTATGACATAAGCGGGGAAGCTGCTTATGTTTTTGGTATTTCATCGATTCCTGTTACAGTATTTATTGACAGGGAAGGCAATATTATAACCGGAAACCTCGGCGCAATGAGTGAGAACAGCCTGCGCGACGGAATAGACCTTATATTGCAGAAGTAAAAGCATTTCAGGAGCAACAAAAACGTATAAAAACGCATAAAACCGCAGTAAACCGCAGAAAACCGCAAAAAATTTGCTTAACTTTGTCGAATGGAGGACCCATAATGCGCACAAGACTTGTAAAACATAATGGCGTTATTAAGATGGACCTGGATGGTAGAATAATTGAACCTCTTGCATTCAGATCATTCAGGCCGACAAACAGGAATATTTCGGATTTTTCAGATGCCGGCATTAAAATTATGAATATATTTACCACAGGACTGAACAGCGCTTTGGGCGTCCCATATTCGCTTTATGGCGACTCATGGACAGGCAGCGGCAAATATGATTTTACGGCTGTGGACAGTCAAATCGAATTATTCATAAAAAACGCGCCATCAGCATATTTTGGGTTAAAAATACAAGTTGACACCAGGCCCTGGTTTCTTCATGAAAATCCGGATATACCGGATACATTTACCCATCTTTCGCAAGCTGCTGCAGATAGCAGATGGAGGGAAGGGGCGTCTTCGTACCTGAAAGAGCTTATAAAGCATGTTGAATCCAGATACGGGGATAAAATATTTGCATATTTTATCCTGGGCGGTGCCACAACCGAATGGTTCAGCAGGTTTGATAACGCAGAGACACATCCGGTCAAAGAAAAGGCATATAAAAAATACATGAATGATCCTGGCATCGGGATACCCTGTAAAGAAATCAGAGAACGTTGTTCAGCAGGAAGTTTCAGGGATCCGGTACTTGACAGGGAGGCAGTTGATTATTGGAGATTCCATAATGAGCTTGTTGCGGACACAATTTTATTTTTCGCGGGAGAAGCGCAGTCAGTTATAAGGCACAACAAGCTGTTAGGAGTATATTTTGGCTACATATTTGAATTAAACGGAGAAAACCTTTGGAATTGGGCACACCTGGCTTATGAAAAAATTTATCTTTCCTGTGATATTGATTTAATAGCTACCCCGTCTTCATATCAGTACAGAAAGCATGACAGCACCAGTGCGGTCATGATTGCTTATGATACACTTGCGCTGCATAATAAGCTGCAATTCCTGTCCTTTGATCATATCACATATCTGGCGCCTCAATACATTGAAGGGAAGCCCATCCCCGGTTACAACAGCAAGCTTGAGGACGAAAAACAGACGATCGACGTGCTGCGCAGGGATTTTATATATTGCATTACAAAAGGTTCAGGCCATTGGTGGTTTGATATGTTCGAAGGCTGGTTTTATTCTAAAGGGCTGATGGACGAAATCAAAAAAGAGATTGACGCCGGAGACAGATTGCTTGACAAAGGGCTTAGCATGGCTTCAGTTGCTGAAATTGCTGTTTTTGTAGAAGGAGCTGAGTCGCTCTATTATGTTGATAAAAATGCCGGATTAAATACGGATTTGCTGAGCAGTCAAAGAGAAGGGTTAGCAAGGATGGGCGCACCGTTTGATGTGTATTCGATTTGCGATATTGATAATCCGGGAATAGATCATAACAGATATAAAGTATATATTTTTCTGGACCAATTCAAAATTACCAAAAAAACAAGGAGTGCCTTAAAAAATAAGATT
>JAQUNY010000052.1 GCA_028717405.1 Eubacteriales bacterium | reverse complement strand
TAACTATGATTTCAGAGCTTCTTGAAGCCCTTATGATAATTTCTTTTGGTCTTTCATGGCCTATGAATATCACAAAGGCATGGAAAGCCCGCACAACAAAAGGAACAAGCCTGCCATTTATGCTGCTTGTGGATTTCGGCTATGCAGCCGGCATAACAAGTAAAATCACGATGATGATCAGCCATACCTTCAGCGGTAATTGGACAGCCATACTGGGCTTTGCTTTCTATATCGCCAATTTCCTTATGGTCACCACGGGTATCTGCATCTACTTCCGCAATAACTCTCTGGACAGGATACGCCTATGAAGACAATACCGCCGATCAAACCGCCAACCGTACAGCCGGCCGAACCGCCGACCAAACCACCATACAATTCAGAAGAAGCTGAATTACTGAGAAAACTCGCTTACGAATATAGCCTGATTGCCGGCAACCCCAAAAATGCCGAAAACATAAAACTGCACAAGGCAGTTAATGATTTAAAGCAGGTGCGGCCTGTAGTCCTTTTTGGCCCGCTGCCCTGGAATGAAATGAACATTGACGGCGAATTGACGTTACAATGCAATGACAAGTTCCTTCAGAGTGTCGAATGGTACTTCCGCACAAATATTTACCGTAACAGGCACATGCCTGCAGATACTGCAATACCAACATATCTCCCGGTTGAAAAGGTTGTCTTTACAACCGGTACCGGTCTGGACGTTAATGAAGAACTCCTTATAACAGAGAAAGAAAGCAATATCAGATCTCACCGATATTTCGACATTCTCAAAACTGAAGAGGATCTTGAAAAAATAAAGATGCCTGTGATCACATATGACCATGATGCCACAATGCAGCATCTCGAACTGATATCAGATATTGTCGGCGACATTATCCCTGTTAAGCTTACAGGCCGGAATTTCTTTGCCGCATATTTCTGGGACGACATTGCCAGATTCCGCGGAGTAGAGACTCTCCTCATGGACCTGTACGACCGCCCCGAATTTATGCACAAGATAATACGCAGGTTTACGGACGCAAAAATATCAGAACTGAAGCAATTTGAGGAGCTTGGCCTTTTTGAAAACGACCCCTATGACCTCCATTGCACAGCCGCACACACAAGCAGCCTGCCAGGTAAAGATTATAAAGGTGGTAAGGTCACAAGAAAAGATATCTGGGGCAGGGGTATGGCTCAGATATTTGCCACAGTGTCAAAAGAAATGCATGAGGAATTCGACACACAATACATGATTGAAACAATAGGGCAGTGCGGTCTTTCATACTATGGTTGCTGTGAGCCTCTTGACAGAAAGATAGACATAATAGCTAAAATACCTAACTTAAGGAAGATCTCAATAACTCCCTGGGCCAATGTGGATGTCGCTGCTGAGGCAATAGGCAAAAAATATGTGCTTGCTTCCAAACCCAATCCCGCATCAGTAGCAGAACCGGTTCTTGACAAAGGCGCACTCCGGAAAGAAATAGGCAGGATACTAAGCGCGTGCAGACGCAACTCCTGCAGCTGTGACATTGTCCTAAAGGACCTCAGCACCTGCCATCACCGCCCGCAGAATATTTTCGAATGGGAACAGATCGTTATGGATATGGTCAGAAATTATTAAGCAACGGCAGTGACAGTGGCTCTTGTGGTCTTGACAGCAACAACATCAGAAACAGCAGTAACATCAGCATAATGGGAACCATTAACATTATGAGCCCTACCGAATATATGAGGAGTGTGTTAAAATAAGAGCGTCGAGGTTAAAGGTACGCATATCAGCCATATATCCCGGCATACCCTGTCAGAAACGACAAAGCAACGCCGGCGCACCAGCATCGGCAGGACGAGGTGCTTATGAATAATAACAAACTGCAATCACTGCAATCAGAAATGCCATCAACAATTCCATCAACATTTCCATCAATAGATTTTTTCGGGACGCAGGTTACCCGGATGATCATCGGAGACAATCCGTTCAACGGGCATGTCTACATACCGGAAATCTACTCAAAGGAAGAGGCGCTTGATTATTACAAGGCCGAAACCATTATAAAAACCATGTTCAAAATGGAGCAGCTTGGCTTCAGCGCAATGCTGCCCTTAGGCGATCCCTTCATTCTTCGCGTGATACGCCAGTACCAGAACGAAGGAGGAAAGCTGAACTGGATATTCCAGGCTTACCCGGCTATAAGCCTCCCCGTCAATATACGTATGATGAATGAATGCAAGCCTCTTGCCATATACCATCAGGGTACCACCACCGACGGTCTTTGTGAGGCCGGCAAAACAGATATAATCCGCGAAAATCTGAAATACCTGAAAGACAACGGCCTGCCGGTCGGCCTCGGCACACATGTCCCCGAAACCGTACTCCGTTCCGAATATGAAAACTGGGGCGTGGACTTCTATGTTACCTGCCTTCACAACACAAGGAAACGCGGCGGCCAGGAGAGCAGCTTCATTACAGGTAAGAAAAAGCACACAAAGTTTTTTATGGAAGACCGTGCCGAAATGTTCAGCGCCATTCGCCAGGTCAGCAAACCATGCATTGCATTCAAAATTTTCGCGGGCGGACAGATATTCTACGGTAAAGCACCAGAAGAAATCCCCGCCCTCATAGAATCGACATTCAGGGAAGTTTATTCCAATATAAAGCCTGCTGACATTGCCGCAGTCGGGGTCTTTCAGAAGAACAAGGACGAGCTGCAGGAAATCTCAGCCGCACTCAGGAAAGTCCTTCACTGATTTTTCAGGGTATGCAGCTAATTTACCGCCTGGAACCATGCTGCCATCTCGGAATCCATATCCCATGTTTTACCCGCTGATAAATAATCAACAACATGGAATTGTTTCCCGTTGTTTAACGGCACAATAAACTCCATGAGCGTATCAAACGCCGCATCATTTGATTTTGTGAGCTCTACGCATCCATCGCCGTCTGCCTTTATATCTACCGCCTCCCTTATATCCTCACCGAATCGCGCATCCCTGGCAAGGATAACCGGGCCTCTTTTCAGCGCAACATGCCGCACAGTCGCCGGATCTGCGACCCAGCTGAAAGAGTTGATCAAATGCGCCGACAAATCAAGCCTGAGCGTGATTGTGTCTTTATCACTCCATGTCCTGACAATTTTCAGGTACTCGCCGCCTGAAACCCCGGAAATATTCCCGCCGTTTACTGCTGCGAGGCTGTTTTTGCTCCATTCCGGTATACGCAGGTATATGGCAAACTCCTCTTCCTTTTCCAGATCGATCTCGAAATCCACCGTGTCCGACACCGGGTATTCCGTTTTGATTTTTACCAATAGATCCTGACCCTCAGGCGTTTTCGCCTTTACTCTGCCTTCTGGATAGAGGTTGAAGCACACTCCATCCCGCGCTGCCATCACGCTTGACAGCGCCATCAAACCTGTCCCGGCGGCGCCTATGGCTGCACAGCAGCCATAGAAATATTTCCCGTCTTCCATGACTTTATAACCGCCTACCTTGCGTCCGCGTTTATTGGGCAGGAGCGGGCTGTAGCTGTCAAATGGCAAACCGCTGTTGCTTGTGCATCCGTTTGTGTTTATCGAACCGGGGAGGGCATTATATACCGATAATTCGATCTGGTCCGCGAGCTTTGGGTCACCATCCAGACAAAGCAGCTGATAGCAAAGCTTCATCCAGGTGACCGTGACGCAGGTTTCCTGAATGACCCCCTGGTATTCTGTATTCGTCTGCCGGATCACCGAGTTGTCAAACAATTCATGTGTACATCCCGCACACCCGATTATGGTAATGTCTGATTTTATGACCAGGTCAACAAAATTCCGCACTGCGGTCAGGTGCCTGGGCTCCTTCACCACCCGGTAATATTCGAGCAGCCCCTCAAAGCATGACATCATTTCGTACGCCTTTGTAACGGGATATTGATATGGATACAGTTTTCCTTCATATGCCAGTTCGAAAATGTTCCCCTCCGAAATACCGCCATTATCAATAATATAGGCGGCGAAATCAAGATATTTCTGCTTTCCTGTCATATTGTACAGCCGCACATATGGCTCAAGGATCGAACTGGAATTCAGCCCCTTCCAATGGCTCGAGGCCTCGGTTATGGGCTTTTTGCCGTCTTCAGCCCTGCCGATTTTTTCTATTATATAATCCGCATGGGCACACATTGCGGCGATGATTTTTTCTTTGAGATTTTTATCCGGGCATATTTCGCAGAAATACTGAAATCCCAGAAGCACATATTTTCTTCCCCAGATATCCCATCCGTTGAATTCAAGGGGTATGCTGTAGGTGCTGAACCTTCCGAGGGCGTCCTGCTTTTTAAGCATGCTGCGTACTGAGTTTTCAAGCGTGTTATATAGCTCAGGATTCCCGGTATATTTATATGTAAAGCATGCCCCGCGCATCATTTTACCCCAATACTCACAGCGCCATCCCTTGTCGGCATCGTCAGGATTAAAGCTGAATTGCTTTACAAATATATCCCACATGTTCCTGTCGAGCAGCTGGATGCGTTCAATCAATCGTATCGATTTGTCAAAAAGGCCGCTGTATTCAAAAGCTCCGGCGGGGAGCTCAAATAATGTGTCGGTACCGACCCGCGGCGCGCAGGCTGTCCCTTCTGGGCATAATTGGTTTATATGGTTCTCATTTGCCATGGTATCTCTCCTGTTTTGTATTATACAGTTAAATATTTTATCATACTTTTGTCAGTTTCCCGGAATATCCCTGCTTTATCCCTGCTTTATTGTTATTATCCGGCAAGAGTGGTGTGCAATTTCTGTATTTTTGTTTCAATCGTCTTAATAACCCTGATAAACTCTTTATCGGGGCTGCCGGTCGGATCTTCTAAACCCCAATCCTCACGACGTTTGGCAGGAAGAAATGGGCATTCAACATCGCATCCCATCGTTACAAGCACATCAATCGGAGGAAGTTCCCCGATCAGCTTAGGCCGCTGAGTTTTTTCCATATCTATCCCATAAAGCTGTTTCATAAGGCGGACCGCATCAGGATTAATCCGGTCCTTAAGTTCCGTGCCGGCTGAATAACTTTCAAATACATCCGCTGCCAGGTGTTTTCCGAGTGCCTCCGCGATCTGGCTGCGGCAGGAGTTGTGAACGCATATAAATGCAACTTTTGGTTTACTCATTCTTTTACCCTCCGTCTCTTTTTTTATTTTGTCAACCTCAATCCCTGTTATTGTATTCCGAACTATGCTGAATTAATATCTCCTTTATTTATATTTCTCAATCACAATAAGAAAAAGGCTGTCGACATAACTCGACATAACTCGACATAAATATTACGTCTGCTGTTCCGACTCCACATCCAGCCTCATATTATCAAACTTAAAAAAACAATGGCACTTATAGCTCTCCTATCTCCTCCACCGCGTACGGCGGCAGATCCACAAGCCAATCTTCCTTATGATTGCTGAAAAGCCTGATAAATCAGGCTTTTCGGACAAATTTTGGTGGAGGCGAGGAGAGTCGAACTCCTGTCCGAAGCCATATCCACAGGAACTTCTACGGGTGTATCCTGAACTTTTCAGCCGGTTTCCCGACTGTCTCCCTGCGGCGGTCCCCTTCAGGCAAGGTCCCGCTTTCGGCAGCCTTTAAAATCCGTTTCAGCTCAAGGCGGCTTCTGAAACAGTACCTGAGTTTAACCTTCCCTCTCAGAAGGCCTGACTTGTCGGCGCCCGGTACCCCAGGTGCAGGAACCCAGGCCGGACGTTAGCTGCAATTAAGCAGCTAAAGCTAATTCGTTATTGTTAGCGTTTGTGTTTAGTTTCTCGTTTTTTAAGAGGCCAACGAGAATCCTCTACCCGCTATTCCGGTCTCAACAACCACGTCGAAACCATTACGCCCCCATATTCTTTTTTCAAAATCCAATTATCTGCCTTCTTTGAGCTTTCTGTCAATCTCCCTCTTCACATCGCGCTCGGTGATGTCGTCCCTCTTGTCATAAAGCTTCTTTCCCTTTGCTATACCAAGCTCCAGCTTCACCTTACCCTTACGCATATAAAGCTTAACAGGCACCAGCGTCATGCCCTTCTGGTTTATCATAGCTTCGATCTTTCTTATCTCATAGCTGTGCAGCAAAAGCTTCCGGTCTCTCAGAGGATCCTTGTTGAAGATATTGCCTTGCTCATAAGGGCTAATATGCATTCCGCTTATGAGCACTTCGCCATTTACTATCCCGGCGTAGCTTTCTTTCAAATTGACCTTGCCCAGCCTTATTGACTTGACTTCTGTTCCTGAAAGCACTATGCCGGCTTCAATTGTCTGTTCAATAAAATAGTCATGGTGCGCCTTTTTGTTCTGCACTATGACTTTTATCCTGTCTTCCGCCATTTCGCTCAAAGCCTTTCAAGCAATATTATACAGCAGTTAATATTTCTTGTCAATTGTATATTATATATTTATTCTCATATTTTCCCATTAGCATTACCATTTGCCATTTTACGTTTCTGCTTTTACGTTTCATCTTCCATGCATCGCTGTTGTCATGCGCTGATGTATGCTCCTGCCCGTTACGCCTGCCATCCCAGCGCTTCCATCAGCCTGTTCGCCGTCCATCCCGGCACCCTGAGTCCGCCTTTACCAATCCCAAGCCCGATGCCTGGTTTCATTGCACCATGGTAATCGCTCCCGCCTGTTACCAGCAGTCTGTATTTCCCCGCTGTCTCAACAGAATACCTTGTTTCCGCAGCCGTATTTTCAGAATAATAGGCTTCCACGCCCCCAAGCCCTGCTGCGCTCAAACACCCGACTGTCCGGTCAAGCGTGCGCCGGTCCTGTCCCAGCTGCCGCGGATGTGCGAGAACAGCTATGCCTCCCGCCTTATTTATACTGCTTATGCATTCCTCCAGCGAAAGCCTGTCTTTTTTCACATATGCGGGGCAACCGCTCGAAAGGTATCCGGTAAACGCTTCTTTTATGCTCCCCACATAGCCTTTTTTCACCATCACCGCGGCTATATGCGGCCTGGCGATTATATCCCCACCCGCCTCGGCGATTACTTCATCCATGCTTATCTGAAAACCAATTCTCCTGAGATTTTCAAGAAGCTTTGGATTTCTGTCTTCACGGTTTTTTCTTGTCTGCTCAAGCATATGTTCAATATTTCTATAATTCTCCGGTTTAAAATATCCCAGCATGTGCATTTCAGACTTATGATCCACACCGATCTCAACCCCTGGTATCACGATTATCCCCGCATCCTCCCCGGCAGCCAGGGCTTCTTCGACGCCCCCCAGCGAATCATGGTCAGTGACCGATATGGCATATAGCCCGCACTGCGCTGCTCCCCTGACCAGTTCGCCGGGGCTTAGAGTTCCATCAGAAACATTTGAATGCGTATGCAAATCCACAAATTTTCCACTTATAAAACGCCTTCTCATATATAAAGGTGGCACTGCAGTCGGGCCTCCTCGTTAAACGCTATTGTGCATCTTCTTGTTTTGCAGCGTAAAGTCTTTAAATCAGGACGATCCAAGCTTTAGCGAAGGCTCGGCGTTGAGTGACAAGCCGCTTCTTTTGCCATTGATATACTTGTAGTATGCTGCCGAAGCAATCATTGCCGCATTATCTGTGCAAAATACAGGCCCGGGAATATGGATCTCCAGGCCTATATCATTTCCTTTTTGAGTTATGGTCTTTCTCAGCTCTGAATTTGAAGCTACTCCGCCTGCCAGACACACTCTTCTCAGCCCGGTCCTTACAGCCGCCGCCAGCGTATTTCTGACAAGCACATTTACAACTGCTCTCTGAAACGATGCGGCAACATCTTCCGGTATCAGGATCCCATCGGGCGTCCATACTTCAGCGGCATTATTTACATCCCCTGATTCAACAGCTTCCCCTGCCTCTATTCCCTTCCTGTATCCGCTCGCTGCGCCGGGCTTCTTCTTCGCCCTGCTTCCTTCAAGATAATTCAGCAATGCCGTCTTCACACCACTGAAACTGAAATCAAGGCTTCCATTGCCGAAATCAGTCTCAGGGAATGCTATCTTCCCCGGATCGCCTCCGGCCGCAGCCCTGTCAACGGCAGGCCCCCCAGGATAACCAAGCCCCATGGCACGCGCCGCCTTGTCAAAAGCTTCTCCGGCCGCATCATCCCTGGTTCTTCCAAGCACTTCATAATCACCATGGCTTTTAACATGTATAATATGGCTGTGTCCCCCGGAAACCACCAGGCATATGAAAGGGGGCTCCAGATCATTTTCCGTACCGGGATCGTCATTCAAATAGTTCGCACAAATATGCCCCTCTATGTGGTGGACTCCCACCAGGGGCTTGCTTTCAGCCAGCGCCAGGCCTTTTGCCGCGGTCACACCGGTGAGAAGGGCTCCTACCAGACCAGGCCCACAGGTTACTCCTATCACATCAATATCAGAGAGGCTCTTACCTGATTCTTCCAGCGCGCTGTCTATCACAGGGATAATATTTTCGACATGCCTGCGTGATGCCGCTTCAGGCACAACACCGCCATATTTCTCGTGCAGGGCCGCCTGCGAAGAGATAACATTGGAGAGTATCGTCCTTCCGTTTACAACAACAGAAGCGGCGGTTTCGTCACAACTCGTCTCTATCCCAAGTACGGCAATATCCATTATGATACAGATTCCCTTTTCGGTCTGGTTTTTTTGGCCGTCGCAGATGCAGAAGCGGGAGTTTTCCTGACAGGCTTCTTCTCTTTTTTGTCCTTATTAATAACCAGCACAGGCGGAGTACTTTTCTCTACATTATCCTTCGTCACAGTACATTTCTCGACTGTTACCGAGGTAGGTATGTCAAACATCACGTCCAGCATTGTTTCTTCAAGTATCGCCCTAAGGCCCCTTGCACCTGTCTTCCTCGCGATGGCCTTTGTGGCTATGGCTTCAAGCGATTGTGTCTCAAATTCAAGCTCCACGTCATCTATTTCAAACAGCTTTTTGTACTGTTTTACCAGCGCATTCTTCGGCTCTGTCAGGATGCGGACCAGCGCCTCGTGGCTCAGCGAATGAAGCGTCACAACCACGGGGAGCCTTCCTACAAATTCAGGTATCAGTCCGAACTTTATAAGGTCATGCGGCAGGACATGTCTGAGAATTTCGTCGATATCCTTCTCTTTCCCGGTAGTTATTTCGGCGCCGAATCCAATATTTTTTCTGCCTATCCTGTTCTGCACAATTTTTTCAAGGCCATCAAATGCGCCTCCGCATATAAAAAGTATATTCGTCGTATCGATCTGAAGGAATTCCTGATGCGGGTGCTTCCTTCCACCCTGAGGCGGAACCGAGGCGACCGTCCCCTCAATTATTTTAAGAAGCGCCTGCTGCACGCCCTCTCCGCTCACGTCTCTCGTTATTGAAGGATTCTCGGATTTTCTGGCAATTTTGTCTATCTCATCGATATAGATGATACCCCTCTCGGCTCTCTC
>JAQUNY010000051.1 GCA_028717405.1 Eubacteriales bacterium | reverse complement strand
TATGTCGTGCACAAATCGTATCTGAGGGACCTGCTGAGCGAATACGCACATAAGATAACAGAACACCTGAGGCTGAGAGGCTACAGGGCTGCTTCGGTAATAGACCTTTTCGGGACGGCGTCGATGTTTACCTACCCCATCAGGGAGTACAGGGAGGACCTTTTCTCGTCGCGCTATGCCGGAGTGGCGGCAGGCCTGGGCGAACACGGCCACCATGGCATGCTGCTGACGCCGCAGTACGGGGTGCGCCAGCTGCTGATAAGTATTGTCACCGATGCTCCTTTCGACTCCGACCCGCTGTATGAGGGCGCTCCTGTGTGCCTTCACTGCAAAAAGTGCGTGGCAGCGTGTCCGGCCAATGCCATCACACCGGAAAGAAAGGAAAAGATAATACTTGAAGGCCGGGAATTCAGCTGCGGCAAGCTGTTGCTCAATAAGTGCGACTGGGCGAAGAAATATTGCCTGACGGGAGACGAAGGGCCAAAATACAATGGTTCGCAAACAGACATAAAGCCGCCGGAGGAGGTCACCGCCGAAAACCTGGCGGAAGCCCTGACTCACATGGACGAGCTTCAGAAGGACTATATGCTGGCCATGGAACCGTGCTTTATCTATTGCCCGGCCGGCGGGCGGGGCAGCAACAGTCATGGCAATTAAAAACGGACTCAGAATAACTGCATCTGACGCACAGGGTTCAGAATATATTGATAAAGGATTATAAACCTGGTACAGCGATACAAAGGGCTATCAGGGATTCGAAGCTGGGGGCAGCTTTTCGTATAGCGGCAGTTGTCGGATTCACGGACCTATGTGCCCGCCCCGGGAGGCGCGCTGCCATATTATTGCGTGTACATCCTCTTTAAATCAGAAAGGTCTACGAAGACTTTTTCTGCAACTGAGGCACAATAATCACATTCATGGCAGTTCTTTGAACACGATGATGTCCTTACGAACCAGTCATCGGGGAATAGTGTATTGTCAATGATGTTATTTCGAAAAAGAGAGGAATAACCGGGTTCAGTGAGGTCAAACATGTTGCCTCTGAACCTGCCCCGCACATAGGCTGAAATGACCTGCCGCGCATTGGCGTGCATCCTGGTCGCAAGCTTTGCCACCTTAAAATAAGGCTCATAATTCTTCATGTCCTCAGGGCGTATCCAGGAACCCTGCAGGAAAAGAGTGCAATCCTTCTGCTTACTCATAAAATCCCAGCATGGTGCGGGATATTTCATCTTCACATTTTCATTTGCAACAATTTCGCTTTCGTGGGCAACCAGATTGTCGTGATAAGACTGATATGAGCAGAAATTCAGACAGCCGCTGTTGACAAGGATGTGAAGTGTTTTGCCATGATCCCCGCACCATTTGTGGAGTTGGCGGAGCCTGTTGAAATCCCTGTTGTATTCACGCTGCATATAGTATCCGTCGAAATAATCCGCAAGATAGTCCATGCCTTTTACTGTTCCCACACGCATATTTACGGAAGCGCGGATTTCCATTGACGGAAACTTTTCTTTAATTGACATGGCGACAAACGGAGAAGTTGTTGTGACGCTGTCAAGCCCAAATTCCGAAATCATACGTCCGATGGTATCCTGGGTCTTCTTCCGGAAAGCGACGGAAACCGATTCCGCACCATAGCAGTTGGCATTCATCAGAAGAGTCAGGTTTATGCCCATATTTTTTATATCTTTGATCTCTTTTTCAAAAATTTTTACAGCCTCTGACATTTCAAGGCCTTCGGTCGCACCGAGGACCGAACGACCGCTTGCCTCGCCGGGAAGGGCAAAGTAGATCTCAGCGATGTGCTCTTTATAATCCTGGGCTATTTCGGTCAGGGAGTCATATTCATCCGGGAGCTGGTAACCTATTGCATATTTCATAATTGCTTCTGCTGCCTTTCAAAACTCAATCATTTATCTATTGCTTTGGCCAGTCTCAAGCATGTTTCTGTAACAGGCCAGAAAAACAAGGCACAGGACTTTATATTATAAAGTAAAACGTGCCTGAAGGCACCGGCCTTCAAGCACATTATATACCAATCGATTCGGGGCGACAACCGAGAAGGGGTGAGCAAACATTGCAAGCACTGTGATTGCACACAGAAACCTCAGAACAGCGTTTTCTCAGGCCTTTTGCCCACCACGTAGTCCTTGTTGTATTTTAACCTGTCTATTATCCAGGGCTTGCGTTTTCTAAAAGGTGTGGCAAATTTTTTCTTCAGCCGTCCCGTCTTTTCAAGATGTATATAGCATTCCCGCATACAACCGCGGGCACCTTCTAAGGCTGAATTATGGCGCATATAGAGAGGGATCCCTACCGTCTTTTCAGGAGGACCGTCCTGCATGCGCATCCCTGTCATCAGGAAAGGGTTGTAATTTTCGTTTCCGCCGCGATATCCAAGACCGCACTTATGCAGGTCTATTTTTGCGTATTCGCAAACATGGCCGGCTATGACGATTTTATCTGTTTCAGTGGCTGAGATGGCCTGGCCGGTACATCCTTTGACGCAAAGCATGCACTTGTCGCAAATTTTACCTTCAAAAATCGGGTCCGGCTCAAACTCGCACTCGGTCAAAAGGGCTGCGAAGCGCTGTAGAGGACCGAATTCAGGAGTGAGAAAAACTTTGCTGTAACCATATTCGCCAAGGCCTGCAGCATAAGCTGCCACCCTCATATCTATCATTACATCCGGATTCGGCAGGCCTTCCGCGACCGGAACGCTTACGGGAGGGTCATCCGCCTTCCTGCCCCAGCTCACTGACGGGCGGAGGTATATATTGGGGAGAGGTACTGCCTCATAACCCTGATCTTCCAGATAACAGCAAAGTTCACGAATCACAATTGGACCGTATATTTCGTTTATCCCGGCATATCCCATTGAGGTATAGGCAGAGAAATACGTACCCTCTTCTATGCCGCGCAGGTATCCGCGGGGTATGCGGAAAGCCAGTACTATACAGCTTTTCGCCTCAGGAAAGATATAGCGCGGGTCCTGACCCTTCGGGGCTCCCTCAAAGCGGTCCATTGAAGCTATGCCGACAAGATCCGCTCCCAGCTTCTTTGCATATTTCTTAAATTTTTCTGGTGTTAATGTAGTTTTCACAGTATGTCGCATCCTTATCTGTACATATTTACATTGCAGCTAAAAAAACATGTTGCAACCAAATATACTTATTGTAAAACTTAATATATTTGTGTACAAACCAGAGTATAGCACATAGAAATATCTTATTCTGATGATTTTTTACCTGAAAATTACGGATATTTGACCAATATGCAGCTTAACACCCTGCCCGACTGGATACTGTGTCAGTCAGCAGAGAGGGTGCTGATTATCTCCGCATGATTTTAGTCCATTCAGTTAATCCGTCAATGACATACTCCTCAAGAAAAATAAATAATAAAATAATGGGAAGCATATAGAAAAACGATCCTGCATAAGCAATATCTGCACCTTCTCTTAGTACACTGTTAAATACAGCCGACAGGGGCCTTTTCAAAATATCATTGATCAGGACCAAAGGTTGTTCTACCATATTCCAGTTTTCTGCAAAATTTATTATTGTAACAGCAATTATTCCCGGTTTGGCAAAAGGGAGGACAGCTATCTTGAATATATCCCATACTGATTTGCTTTCAATTAATACAGCTTCAATCATTTCATCAGGCATATACCGGAAGAACTGAATCAGCAGAAAAATACCAAAAGGTGCAAAAATTCCGGGTAGTATCACTGACCACCTTGTATTGAGCAGGCCTAAAAATCTGGAGATAATATAATTGGGAAGAAGGGTAACCTGGAATGGCATCAATATAATGATAACCAATATTGACAAGATGACGTTCCTGCTTTTGAAATTAAATTTTGCCAATATAAAAGCTGTGGGTATGCCAGCAAGCATGCCTGCCAGGGTAATAGTTGAGCTGTACAGGAATGAATTCCAGAACATACCCAAATAACGTGCTTTTTCCACAAGAAGGTCATAGTACTGCAATAATGAAAAGCTTTCAGGGAAAAGCACTTTTGATTTGTTTACAACACTTGCAGCCAGTTCTGTTGGAGGGGCAAATGAATTTATAAAAGTTGTAAAGACGGGGATCATATATATAAAAGCCAAAATACAACATGATACTGAAGTGATAAGGCGGCTTATTATTACGGCGTTTTTTCTGCCTTTTGATTTTATTAATTTTATGCTATTCACCTCACATTAGCCTCCCTGTGACCCTGTTTACTGAATCAATTATTTTAAAACCGGCTGATATGGATACGAAAATGATAACAAAAAAGATAACTGCTGCAGTGCTTAGATTCTGATAACTCATTTTTAAAAAATGGTTATTCATATAATTCTGTAAAGTGTATATGGACTCTGCAGGATAGGAGCCATACAGTAAGTATATTTCTTTAAATATGCGAAATGAATTTACGGTCGTTATCATAGTAGCCAACAGTAGTATGGGACTGATGAGAGGCAACGTTATATAGATGTGTTTTTTTGCAGCGGACGCACCATCGAGTTCGGCGGCTTCATAAATAACAGCAGGTATTGAATGGAATCCGGCGATAAAAAGCACCATATTTAATCCTGTGTTTTTCCAGATAAACAGCAAGTATACAGGAAGACGGATAAACTCTTCTGTTATTTCTCCGCTGAAAATATCGCCGGGAAAAACCATCTTCCAGAAAAAAATTACCGCTGCTGACGGCAGTAATACCGGAATAATCAAAGCAAGCCTTATCGGCTTATTTATTTTTGAGCCTTTTGCAAATAAAAGTGCTGCCATCAAAGATGTGAATACAGTAACAGGAACGATAACGACAGTCATTTCAAGTGTGTTTGACAGGGCAAGCCTGAAATAATCATTGGATAAAACCGAGATAAAATTATTGATCCCTGTAAAATTCAAATCAAGAGTGATTGTGGTGAATGAATAGCAAACAGAGATGAAAAAGGGTATCACATAAAAAATCAAAACTCCGGCAAGTCCGGGTGCAACCAGTAAAATATGTTTAATTCCGGGTTTCATGAAATATCACATCCTTTTCCAGCGCCTGCCATAGTTCAGGTTTATGAATTTTCATAATAAACCATTGAATAAGTATGCCAATAATTACATTTATGCTGCAAATTCTAATTAATATATATGCATAATTGATATAGTTGCTTATAATACCGGAAGAAACATGTGCATCTCTCAGGCTGTTATAATATGAACCTGTTTTACTTGCCATATCTCTGATATTTATTATTTTAATGGGTATAATAGATGGATGTACCTGAATTCTCAAATTTATAAAAAGACATGCGCTGATAAAAAAACTGCAGGCTGCAAATACCATTATAAATATATTAATCAGATATTTTTTATTTAGCTTTAATACATCATAAACATAATGTTTATTGTAATCTATAAGCATTTTCTGTTTCAAATGCAGGTAATAATTGATAATATGCCCGGACATAATATATGCCGCTGCAATCAACACAATATGAAATATTATGTCGATATACATAATGGCTGTTCTTGAATGGTGATCGACATTATAAAATTCAATTTTTTTCCAGGCTATACCTGCCGACTTGATTATTGTCCCAATGTTGCCAACAACGTTGTTATAAATGATGTATGATGTATCAGGGCTTACCTGGATATGCAGGGTTAAAACATTGCAGAGCCTGGCATTTTCTGAAAGTTCTATATTAATTATATGCCGGTTGCTGTCTTTATATTCCGACAATACTTCTTTGATGGTATCTTCAGAATATTTTTTCATTTTTATGGAGTATACATTTATTTCAATTATGTCTGTATATCTGTACATTCTATTTTTTAATATCAGGAGTATGCCCATACTTGAAACAATCAATATGGAAGTAATAATCAATGTAATTTCTTTTTTTATTGTTAAACACCATTTCACCTTATTATTTCCACCCTGTCGCCATTGCTGATTTTTCTGTCATAACCGGTTACTACTACGTCGCCATGTACTAAACCACCGGCTATAATGAAAAAATATTTTTGTGCCTGATCACCAGTCTGAACATCTCTGATCCTGACATGGTGTTCTTTACCCCAGAAATTTTCACGGGTTTCCACTACATATACGGAACTCCCCTCGTGTAGAATCGCGGAGGCTGGTATTATGAATCCTCCTTTCCCAGCCAGAACTGTTTCCGTGATCACTTTTGGTGCTGTAAAATATCTGATTTTATTTGACATAAGCGTTATCAACAGCATTACTAAAATGTACACTGCCGTGACCACAAAAGCATTTTTTCCCTTCTGATGTTTATTAGTCTTCTTGTTGCAGTTCAAGGTAGTTTTAGTATCCATGGTTGTGTTCTGATTCAAGCGTATGTGTATGTTCGTATTCAGTGCTATCTTCCAGATCATGTCCAAATTCAGGGTTATGTTCGTGTTCAGGGATATATTCGTGTTCATATTCATCCTCAGGATCTGCTAAAGTTAAACGATTTAAATCCATCTGATATCCAAGCTCTCTTATATATACTATTTTGCAGCTGTTCCGGCATGATCGTTTCAGAAATATTTCCATATCCAGAATGCAATTTTGATCCAATTGCAGAAATATATCACTGCTGATCTTATATGCTACTTTTACCTTATATTTTTGTTCTTTTAGTCCTATTTCTTCTTTATATATATCTACAAATAAAATTCTTGAGCACAATCTGTTTTTGCTGAACAACTCGACATCCCTGGAGAAATCATAAAACCAAAATCCGGCATCCGACAGGGAATCATCAAGAAATGACTTTTGCACTTCTACTTTTTCCCAAATATTGGAGTGATCCATATTATACCTTGACTCGATGTAATTTTTTATTGCAGAGTACGGCAGGCTGTACATGTACAATAAGGACAAGAGTAATAGTAAGATCATACATATTGAAATTATCAATGCTATTACAATTTTTATATGTGCTTTTATAATCTTATTTACACTGGTCATCGTTATCATTCGCCAAGAACCATTTTTGCTTTGTTATTTATAAGCCTGGCTGCCTCTTCTGCATTTATTTCGCCTGCGCTGAAACTGTCAAGGATTTTTCCGTAATAGGAAGTAAAATCCTTGTTTCTAAGCTGAATACATGAGTTATTGATCATGTGTTCAAAAAGAATAAAATTTTCATCACTTGAAAGCTCTCTACCTCTCATGGGCTTAAAATTTATGCCTTTGTAATAATCAGGATTTTTAAAATATGAAGGAGGGTATAAATCAGGATGCAGCCTGACCTTTGCGGACAAGAAGAGAGCCAGGTATTCAACTGCTATGTCTATATTGGCAGAACTCTTGTTTATACAAAACATATTAATTTTTACGGGTGTCTTAAAATCACCTTTGATAGATGGCGGCGCAATCAGATGTAAATCGCCGTCAAAAACGTCCGGACGATGAAGAGTGAATACGGTTTTTACCTTTTTTGAGGAAAGCAGCTTTTCATCAGCCGCAAGAAGATTCTCATCCATTATTTTTTTTAGTATATTCAGGAAGCTGATATATCCTGCACATTCATAAGTGGCGGTCCTGTTATGAGTATCCATGTACAATGCATGGCAATATTTACTTGCTCCAAGAGGATCAATAACAGAATTCCTGAACGCAAAGGCAAGGATGTCGATCAACCCGTCGCCATCGCTATCCAGCCTGGCTTTTTTTGCAAATTCATAGAAATCATCCCATGTCCATCCGCTCCCGGGGCATTCCAGATCGATCTGCGCAAGTAGTTCAAGATCAACTGCCCATGCCTCATGGTATATTGAATATGGAACGCCAATTAATCTATCCCTGTATGTACATAAATTTCTGACTCCGGGAAAAATATTCTCAAATTCCTTAATAATTGACGGATAATTCTCCAGTCCAATAAAGTAATCGGCATTTAAAATTGTCTCTTCCTGAGCATCGCTGTTAAAAAGTATTATGTCAATACCATTATCAGATGACATTAGCCTTGTTCTGATCATGGTGTCATATTCCCCGTCGGGATAACCCTTTGGGGACGGGTCGATATATTCGAATCTTACATCTACATATGGATATTTTTGGCTGAACACTTCCATTATTTTCAATGTTTCCGGCTGTATTTCCATAGAGCGGTAGCTGGATATAATGTTCAATTTTGTCCGGATATCCGAAATCCTGTCCGCTTTTTCAGCTCCCTCAAAATCAAAGGATATGCCATGTTTGTCAATTTCATAAGCAGTTTTGTTTATGTGATCGACAAGATAGCATGAATTGTCACTGACTGCAATGAATAAAATGTTGTTGTTGTTTGATTTGAAGATTGGTTCTGAAGCACCATTGATTTCATACTTGTATGCGTATCCGCCTGAAAAAAAGTATATGCAGTCATCCTTTGCGCTATAAACAAAATCATTCACATTTTTGTCGATCCCGAATTTTTCTGTTATTTCACTTTTGATTAGATCATATACACAAAAATACTTATCTGAATTACTGCTGTCAGTCATATAGATCAGGATTTTACTGCCTTTGTAGGATGAAATGCCGGAAACATGTCCTATATCTGCTTTGTATACTGTGTTATCTGTAATACTGTAAATAATCAGATGACTATCAAATGGCTTGTAAAAAATTAATTTATCTTTCGTGTAAATAAATTTCTTTATATTTTTAATGTCGTAGACATTGTATATACTCAGGAGATTGCCTTCTGTGTCGAATCTCTTTATTTGATAGTCGTCTTTATCGTATGCATAAATGCTGCCATTTCCATAGCAAACCAGGGAGCAAAGACTTAAGTTGTTTTTTATCTGCAGGATTTCATCCCATGTGCTGTTTATTATATGGATTGTGTCTTTATCGGCAGCAATAAAATTATTATCACTTACTGAACAAAAATCAAAAATGTCATATTTGCAGGGAATATCTCTTTTTACAACCTCGGGGGCAGAAATTTCCGTATCTGCAGCAGTGTTATCAATATTGGACCCATGGCTGGTACACCCTGTGCATATACAAATAACCAGCAGTAATAATAACTTATTAATGAATATATGTTTACTCATAAAAACTCCTTAACTTATGGTTGCAGCCTTATTTCGCATCCTGAGGCTGATACCGGTACCAGTATCAGCCTTTCCGACACTATTCCTGAGGTCATTTCCACGGGCAGTATACTCCGCCCGGATAGTCCCAGCAATAATATGCACCATGAAATATCGACTCTACATGTGTCCCTTGCCAGCTGCCTACCGGGCAATATGGATTATCACATTGGTATGCTGTGATATAGATGTCTATTTCTCTCTGACATATCCACCAACGGCTATTGTAATAATAATCATGAGTATCATAATACCAGCTGTAAAATCCGCCACAGTATGTTGTTACCTCACCTTCGCCGCATGCTCCGCATGTAAAAGCCGACACAGATTGAATGCTGATACCGCTTACCAGTACCAACACAACTATTGCTGTTATTAGATTTTTTTTAAATAGGAACAAATTGATTTCACCTCCCTTCTCTCTCTTTTGTTAATGACCGGGATGCCAAAATACTTCCATGGAATAGATTGGAGCTATTTGCGAA
>JAQUNY010000050.1 GCA_028717405.1 Eubacteriales bacterium | reverse complement strand
TAACAGAAATAAACCTCAGAACACTTTTTACCAGAGGTATAAGGGTCATTGGCAGCACCCTCCGCAGCAGAACTCCTGATGTCAAAGCCATGATACTGGCAAGTCTGGTTAAAAACATATGGCCGAAAACAGAAAAGGGACTCGTAAAACCGACAATTTACAAAATACTGCCTGTAACACAGGCGGAAGATGCCCATGCCATATTGCAGAAAGGTGAAAATGTGGGTAAGGTTGTTTTACAGGTAAGACAGGATTGATAAAGGCAGGATTGACATAAATCTGAGTATTGTTTTGGAGGATGCCTGTGGAAGGTCAAATCTAACCTGCGAACGAAAGTGTGTCCGATGGTAAATGGAGGAGGAAATTGACATGAAAGATATTTATAGAATTATTTTCGCAGATCCATGGCCTTTCTGGGCGGGAGGGATTGTAATCGGGCTTTTGATCCCACTCCTGTATTATTTCCATAATACAGCACTTGGGGTTTCGACCGGTTATGGTAACTTTGTAAAAATACTGTTCCGTCCAAAGAAGCTTGATTGGATAAATAAGCAATTTTCCGAGACTATAAGCTGGAGAGTATATTTTATTGCCGGCATTGTGATCGGTGGTTTTATATCGGCGAGACTTTCGGGAATACCGCTATTTTCGGCTGAAATGGGGCAATTCACACTTCTGGCAGGACTGCACCCGGCATTGACGGTAATTTATTTTCTCGCAGGAGGGGTATTGCTGGGGCTGGGTTCCCGCATTGCCGGAGGGTGCACATCAGGGCACAGCATCCATGGAATAGCCAATCTCCACTTTTCAAGCATGGCTGTAACGGCTCTTTTTCTTGTCGGAGGGATAATAGCTGCCAATATTCTCCGTATAATTCTTGAAGGAGGTATCGGCTGATGGCTAAAAAAGTTGGTTTTCTGATTTTTGGTATAATATTCGGATTTGCTTTGAGCCGAGTGGGAGCATCTGAATTTGACGCCATATATGATATGTTTACCGGAAGCGACCTGAAACTGGTTGGGGTTATAATTACGGCAATAGTCACCGGATTTGCGGGAATGCAGCTGCTGCATATTAAAAAGACTGTGCGAAACGGCGAGAAGCTTAATGTCAGTCATAAGAAGCTTGGCAAATGGAGCCTTGCCGGAGCCGCTGTCTTCGGAATCGGGTGGGGATTGTCCGGAGCCTGCCCCGGGACGGTGCTTGCACAGATAGGTGAAGGGAAAGTTTTTGCATTAACTACTTTTCTGGGGATGGTATTGGGTACTTACATATATGCATTGCTGAAACAGCACAGGCCGGAGCTTTAACTATGGCAGAAATAAAAGAGCCTGAATGGATTTCATATAACGAACTTGCCTGGACAGAGCATATAATCGCGCCTCCGGAAATGTATGAGGAGGATGCAATGATATTGCTTGGCGCACTGGCGGAAAAGAGGCAGAGTGTCAGGCGGCAGTCGTTGCTGCATTTGGGCTGCGGCGCAGGGGGACATGATTTCTTTTTTAAAAGATATTATACTGTCATGGGTGTAGATATCAGCGAAGGTATGCTTGAAATAGCCAGGAAGACAAATCCTGAGGTTGTATATATTAAAGGCGATATGCGGAATGTGATCCCGGGCAAAAAATTTGATGTGGTTGTTATACCCGATTCCATCATGTACATGACTACAACCGAAGATCTTGAGGCTGTGGTCAGAAACGCATCAGCTCACCTGAAAAAGGATGGCCTGTTTCTTGTAGTTGCACATATGAAGGATGATTTCCGGAATAATAATTTTGCATATTCGGCACAAAAAGGGGATCTGCATATAACCGTGCTGGAAAACAACCATATTGTTTCTGTTAATACATATGAAGCTGTTTTTACCTACCTCATACGTAATGGGTCAGGACTGACGATAAAACATGAAGTGCACACTCTCGGATTATTTTCATACCTTCAATGGAGAGAAATATTCGATAAATACGGATTCGAGGCCGATGAAATGGATCTTGATGATTTGTATGATAAAAATATGCTCGGGGAGGGTGAATACAGGCTGAAAATATTCGTGGGGAAATTCAGGAATAATCCTGATTAAAAAACGACTCCGCTGATAAATTTAACTGATACTCCTGCACTGATAAGGGTATATATCTCCTGGATAAATATTTTAAAGTGCAGCAAGTACAGCTTAGTACTTAGCGAAGCAGATCACAGGGAGGAGTGGGAAGCCATGACAGAAAAAGTATTCGCACTTTATAAAGGAAATGAAAAGACTGTTGAGAAAGTGATTTTCGACGAAAATTTAAATTACATCCACATGGTCTTTAATAAAAATGAAGGTCTTCCGGAGCATATTTCCAATTCCAATGTGTACATGACAGTGGTAAGGGGAACTCTTTCCATCGGCCTGGATGAACAGGATACACATAAATACGAGGCAGGGACATTGCTGAAAATCCCGGTCGGTACGAAGATGAATGTCAGAAATGCTGATCAGGAAACACTTGAACTGATTGTGGTGAAAGCTCCCGCTCCCTGATTCGGGGTTATAACCCTGCGTAGTATGGCTTATGTAGTATGGCTTATAGTTAAAGAACAGGGTGTAAACAGTAAATCAACGGTATAAGGTGTAAGCATGGCCAGTGCAATCGAATTCTATAAAATAAATAAGGTCAGGAGATACTTGGGTTATGAATATGTTTTGCTATCAGTGCCAGGAAACAGCAAAAGGCACAGGATGTACAATACGCGGAGTATGTGGTAAAAACGCAGAGGTTGCGAATTTACAGGATCTTTTGATATATGCCCTTAAAGGCTTGTCTAAAATCATAGTGAAGGTTGGGACCGATGCTTCGGATATAAAAGATATCAGCGGCGAGGTCCTCAGGAGCCTTTTTATGACTATAACCAATGCCAATTTCGACGATGTTGCAATAGAAAAACAAATCCGCAAAATTATTGGATTCAGAGATAAACTGGTAAAAGAATTGCCTTCATCAGCAGATTTGCATGACGCGGCGATATTCAAGGCCGGCACAAGAGAAGAAATGCTGGATAAAGCTTCATCCTCAGGTGTGCTTTTAACTGCTGATGAAGATATAAGGTCTCTTCGGGAGTTGATAACATACGGAATAAAAGGTATGGCAGCTTATGTTGAGCATGCTTTAAACATCGGCAGGAATAGCAGTGAAATAATTGAATTTATCTTTGATACGCTGGCGGCGTTATTGGATGACTCCCTCACAGCGGACGACCTTGTTGCCCTGACGATGAGAACCGGCGAGTACGGCGTCAAAGCCATGGCTCTTCTTGATGAAGCAAACACGGGAAGGTACGGAAATCCGGAAATTACAGAAGTTGATATTGGAGTCAGGAAGAATCCTGCGATTCTGATATCCGGACACGATCTTACTGATCTTGAGCAGCTTCTTGAACAAACTAAAGGCACAGGTGTTGATGTATATACCCATGGAGAGATGCTTCCCGCACATTACTATCCGGCGTTCAAAAAGTATACAAACCTTGCAGGAAACTACGGCAATGCCTGGTGGAAGCAGATCACTGAATTCGAGTCTTTCCATGGGCCGGTTTTATTTACGACCAACTGTATCGTTCCGCCTAAAAGCGAGGAAGTCAGAAAAAGGATATTTACTACCGGTTCCGCAGGTTTCCCGGGATGTGTGCATATTGAACCGGATAATTCAGGGAAAAAGGACTTTTCAGTAATAATACGGCTTGCACGCGAGCTTGCGCCTCCCGACGGAATTGAGACAGGCACCATAACCGGTGGCTTTGCACATAATCAGGTACTGGCACTTGCCGACAAGGTAGTAGAAGCTGTAAAAACCGGCGCGATCAGGAAGTTCTTTGTAATGGCCGGGTGCGACGGAAGGATGAAATCCAGGGAGTATTATACTGAATTTGCAGAACGGCTGCCTCAAGACACAATAATACTTACAGCGGGATGCGCCAAATACAGGTACAATAAGCTGAAGCTCGGTGATATCGGAGGGATACCCAGGGTCTTGGACGCGGGACAGTGCAACGATTCGTATTCCCTTGCAGTTATAGCAACGAAACTGAAGGAAGTTTTCGGCCTGGATGATATTAATAAGCTGCCGATAGCCTATAATATTGCCTGGTACGAGCAAAAGGCCGTGATAGTCCTGCTTGCACTACTGTACCTGGGCGTTAAAAACATCCATCTGGGGCCTACGCTTCCCGGATTCTTATCTCCGAATGTGGGTAAAATCCTTATAGAAAAATTCGGGATTGCCGGCATTGGCACAGTTGAAGAAGACATAGAGCTTTTTCTCAGCAAATAAACATGGCAAATAAAAAAAGCAACAAACTTAAAAATAAACACAGAGAAATAATTACAAGCGGATAAGTATAATCAGCATAAGCACATCAGAAAGGCCACATCCCATTTTTAATGGGCTGTGGCCTTAACGCCATATGACTTATGTGTGGAAAGACTTTTGAATACACGATGATTATTACATAAAAGTGGCTGAAGAGGCATTAATGGCTGTGACTGTCATCGTGGTCATGACCGTTGCTGTTGTCGTCGCTATGGTCACATTCCTTTTTATCAATACCATATCCTTTGCCTCCGCCGGGAAAGCACGTTCCTTCCCCCCCTGAGAGTGTTCCGCTCTCAAGTAAATGGACAGCTTCATCAATTGTGCAGTCCACGCCTGTGACTGCCTCAATTCCCAGCTCTTCAAAAAATCCTTTTGCTCTCGAACCCATCCCTCCGCATACTATTTTTACTACGCCCTGTCTGTTTAAAAAATCAGGTATCAGACCAGGTTCGTGTCCGGGGTTGGAGATTTCAAATCTGGAGATGGTCTTTCCGTCATCAATATCCAATAGCGTAAAGGTGGGACATCTTCCAAAATGAGGTGAAACATATCCGCCGTCAGTTGAAATAGCTATACGCATTTTTAAATCCTTTCTGAACAACTAATCCGGGTTTTATTGTGTAAAAATATTCTAATTATTACCGCGACCCATTCCCATACCATAATGGGAAGGCCCTGTGACAGCAATTTTTTCCAGTAAGCCTTTTTTGAAATTTTCAGCGTTTTCTTTTATACTGACTGCTGAGCCTCTATAAATTTCAATATCAGCTGCTTTTAAAACATTCATTGCATTTGGACCCATATTACCTGTTATTACAGCCTTTATGTCTTTGTCGGCCATGAGCTGTCCCGATGCTACTCCTGCGCCTCCGCCTGAGGATACCGCGGCATTTTCAACGGCTTCAAAGGCCATTGTATCAGTATCAACGAAGACAAAATACGGAGCCCTGCCAAATCTCGGATCCATGAGGCTATCCGGCGAACTGCCTCCCGAGGTGATGCAAATCTTCATATCAGTTTACTCCTTATCCTTTTTTTGTTTTGCAGTATCTTCTCCTGCTTCCGTAATTATTTTATATTTATTATGGGCATATGTCAATAATACGTGATAATAATTCAACGCTTTAAATAATACAACGCTTGAAATGCCATGTGATTTCATTTTTATCACATACCCTGAAATCAGTTTAACACATATGAATATGAACTGGGAGTCCAGCGCGCATGTCTTGCCGCGTGCGGGTTTGATGTTGAACTTAAATAATAAGGCTGCTGACATTAGCTCTGAGGCGGCCCTCTCCGCTTGAAACGGAGCCCTGCAGAACGTCTTTTTCAGTGAATTTTGCCATGAGTATTTCGCCTGACCCGCACCGGTCACGGTCATATACTGCGTAGATATAGCCGTTACCGGCTTCGACAGCATCGGGATATGATACGGCTGAACGTTCGTCTATCATAAGGAAACCTTCCCAGGTTTTACACTCGTCTCGCGATATCATGGCCTTAAGGTTGTTGCGGCCTTTATTACTGTGATGGTTGATCAGAAGTATGTTTCCCGATGACAGTCTCCTTATGAAGAAACGCGAATCCGGCCCCCCCAGCCCGCTATCTTCGCCACCGGACCATGTGACGCCTTTGTCGCGGGAAATGCTTTTACCTATTCCGTAAAACGTCCTCACAAACATAAGCAGGGAGCCGTCATTCATTTCAAGTATCTGATGTTCGTCAAAATGCCTGCGTGGCATGGAAACTCCGCCCAGACGCTCAAAAGTCTGACCTTTGTCAGCAGTCCTGTATGCAAATGCAAGGCGTGGGGAATTTCCAGTTTCATATTTTTTGTTTATAACATAGATGCCTTCACCCCATACGGCGCATGGGAAAAGCCATTCGCCGCTGCTGAGGACGGTTGGCTTGTTCATCATTACATCATTGGCAAAGGGCTTTGGCGCAGTCCATTCAAGAGAGGCGGCATCAGGGTCACAACATATTGAATATTCGACATGATGGCCGGGCATCACTGCCCAGATGAACCAGAGCCTGCCGTGAGGATCGGTCCACAAACAGGGATCATAAGCCCGGTATCTGTTGCCTGAATATGCGGCGGCTATGGGCTCAGACCAGTTAGCTCCGTCGTCATCGCTTTTGAGAAGTACGCAGTAATTGCCAGGCTGCTCTGTTTTCCCGCCGCTGTAAAATGTGGCAAAAAGCCTTCCGTTTTTTGTGCGTTCAATTCCGGGTATACCCTGCCATTTCCTTTTTGCTGAATAAAAATTTTCAAGTTTGTTAATATCGGTGATAAGCATTTGATCTCCTCTTATGATAATGGATTAATTTTCAGTTGGGGAGGGCATTAATATTTATTTTGCCCACTCTGTTACATTATAAACTTCAGCAAACCACTGCTGCAACAGTAAGAATTGCAACCGGCAAAGTTAAGATTGGGGAATTTGGTATGAATAAGCATTTGGAGCTCATCATTTGAAGTTTAGCAGCGTTGCCCATTATCTGATAATGATGTAAAATAGCAGGGGGAGCAATGACCAGTTGTAACTGAAGGGAAAGGCGGCATAGTAATGTCATTGATAGCTGTTATCGAAGGGATGCTTGCATCTAACACTTATATTATCGGGCAGAAGGGGGGATGCGGCGCGGCTGTCGATGCAGGAGCTGATACCGGTGAAATTATCAAAGTCCTGGACAGGGAGAAAATAGAACTGAAATATATCCTGTTAACGCACGCTCATCTCGACCATATTGTCTCGATGGACAGGCTTCGCGAAAAAACCGGGGCCAGGATCCTCATCCATGAAGATGACGCGCCCCTGCTCTCGGATCCGGTAAATAACGGAGCAATGCTTTTCGGCAGAAAAGATGCTTTCAAGGCACCTGACATCCTTGTTAAAGACGGAGACACTCTTGATCTTGGGGAAGTTGTTTTGAATATTATTCATACGCCGGGACACACTCCGGGAGGGATATGTATCCTTTGCGGCGACAAAGGCCTTTTATTTACCGGGGACACACTTTTCAAGCTGTCAGTGGGGAGAACTGATCTTGGAAATGGAAACAGCTGCCAGCTGGGTATTTCATTAAAAAAAATCATTAAGCTTCCAGACGATACAGTGGTTTATCCCGGCCATGGTGAAGCGACGACTATAGGGTATGAAAGGCAAAGAAATCCGTATTTGAAAACATTACTATTATAAAAATGGAGGTAATAATAAAATGGATGTATATGAAGCAATCAAAACGAGAAGAAGCATAAGGAAATACAGCAGCAGGCCTCTGGAGGACGAAAAGCTGGAAAAGGTCCTGGATGCCGGCCGGCTGTCACCGTCGGCGAGCAACCGGCAAGCCTGGAAATTTATTGCCGTAAGGGATAAAGAAAAAATCATACAAATGGTTGAGGCTTGTAACGGACAGGCTTTTATAGCACAGGCCCCGGCAATACTTGTCTGCTGCGGAACGGATCCCGAAGGAATAATGTCCTGCGGCCAGCCGCGCCATACCATCGACCTGTCAATAGCGACCGCGTACATGATACTGGAAGCCCATGAACTTGGCCTCGGCACATGCTGGCTCGGCAGCTTCAATGAGGCAAAGGTGAAGGAGCTCCTTGAGATCCCCGAAAATGTGAGACCTGTGGCAGTAACGCCTTTGGGATATCCTGCCGAGAGGCCTTTTCCAAAGCCACGCAAGCCACTGGACGAAGTAGTATGTTATGACAGCTACAGGTAATTAATACCATTCTTTGCTGCCTTTGCTGCGGATATCGGTAAGCAAACCGTTATAATGACGCAGTTCGTGCGGTTTATATGGATGCGCTGAAAAATTTTCCTTTTTAAAAGTGATGCCGAGCCCCGGTAAATCTCCGGGATAGAGCAGGCCGTCTTTCAGAAAGCATCCTTCACTTACGAGATCCTCACGCCAGGGGACGTCGTTTGCCATAGTTTCAAGGTAAGTGAAATTTACGCATGTCGCGGCTGCATGCATGGAGGCGGCATTTGAACCGGGACCTGAAGGATTATGCGGCGAAATATTTATATAGTTCATCTCAGCGGCCGCAGCCACTTTCTTCAATGCCGTTATACCTCCGACATGACAGACGTCAGGCTGTATCACATCAACAGCTCCGCTCTCTATCAGGCTGCATGCCTCAAAACGTGAATAGCATCTTTCGCCTGCTGCGACAGGTATATCGATCCTGTCCCTGAGCCTTGTGAGAAGGTCGTTCCTTCCCGGATGGAGCGGTTCCTCAAGGAAGCCTATGCCGTATGGTTCAAGAGACTTGGCTATTGTTACCGCGGAGGTCAGATTGAAACGGCCGTGGCATTCGATCAGCAGCTCGATTTCCGGCCCTACGGTCCTGCGTATCAACTCGACACGGGAAATGGACTCAAGAAGCTGTTTTCTGTCAAGATTCAGGAATGCATCTCCAAACGGGTCCCATTTCAGTGCCTTGAACCCTTTAGATACTGTTGCAGAAGCCTTTTCTGCGAATTCTTCTTTTGTTACTGCTCCGGCAAACCAGCCATTGACATAAACAGGGAGACCGTCCCTTATTCTGCCTCCAAGAAGCTGGTATACAGGGACTCCAAGCGATTTGCCCTTCAAATCCCATAAAGCCATGTCGATCCCGCTGAGGGCACTGCTTAATACAGGGCCATAGCGCCAGTAGGTATCCCTTTCCATGTGCATATTGTGAAGCTCGATATCCATGGGATCCTTGCCTGTAAGGTATTTGCCGAAATACTCCGCGGCTGCGACTACGGCGTTTTCCCGGTATTCAAGAGTTGATTCGCCGCAGCCTGTAATACCTTCATCTGTTTCAATCTCTACAAAAATGTAGTTGCACCTGTACATATCCACAACGTAAGTATTGATACCTGTAATTTTCATCGTTGAAGCACCGCCTTGTTATACTTAATTTTATTTCAAAATTTTATGTCGACATCAAACTCTTTTCCGCAACGCGGGCAAAGAGCAATGTGTCTGCCTTTTTTCCGGGGAAGCCTCAGCATTGAACCACAGCCGGGACAGCGACGAAAGCGGTGTGTGCCTGACTCTTTGATTCTTCGTGCAGTCATCAGCAGGCTTGTTTTTGCCGGGATATATATTTTCAGAAACTTTTCATTTTCCAGACGACGTTTCCGTATGTTTTTCGAAAATACCCTATATAGAGCATAAATCAATATTATATATGTGGCAATATTAAGCGCATAAAGTTTTGCTGACCTGTTCAGTAAAAGCAGGACCAGGCATGATATGGTAAGGGCATAATACAGGTTATCAAACCCGTACCTCCCGTACATGAAGCGCTGTATGCGATATTTCAGTTTTTCCATATATTTGTGACCTCACTGCAGCGGAGTAGCTCCTGCCTCTGCTGTTTAAAATTATATAGCTTATATAGCTTATATAGCTTATATTGCTTATATAGCGTAGTAACCGTTATTACTGCTGTCTCCTGTAATGCAGGCCGGGCGCTATCTGCAGAAAAGGCAGCATATGCGGGCC
>JAQUNY010000049.1 GCA_028717405.1 Eubacteriales bacterium | reverse complement strand
TTCAGGCGTTGATGCCAGGTAATAACATAAGTGGGCCTCAAGCCTAAGGTGAAGGTTAGCAGCGCCTGATAAGACACAGAACCGTCCCCTGTCTTACTGTCTCACGGAACCCAGGCGAACCGTCCCACTGTCACGCCCTGTCCCACTGTTTCACAGCGGCAAGAAACAGAACCGTCCCCTGTCCCACTGTTTCACAGCGGCAAGACACAGAACCGTCCCCTGTCTCACCCCTTTTCTGAAGCTTTACAAAACAAACTTCAAGTATTATACTTGACACAATAAATAATCATGGCTTCAAAGAAAGAAGGCTGAATATGGACCTCTCTGCTTTAAAAAGAGGGATATCCGAAATGAAAAAGGAAAAAAACGCCCTGATTGTCGCGCATAACTATCAGATAGACGAGATACAGGAAATTGCTGATATCGTGGGCGATTCGCTTGCCTTGAGCAGATACTGTGCAAAAACTGACTTTGAGATCATAGTATTTTGCGGCGTACATTTTATGGCCGAAAGCGCAAAGATTTTATCGCCTGCAAAAACAGTGCTTCTTCCCGAAGCCGACGCCGGCTGTCCGATGGCTGAGATGGTTGACGCAGGAGGCTTAAGGGAGGCCAGACGGAAATATCCCGGCGCAGCGGTAGTATGCTACATCAACTCATCAGCGGCAGTTAAGGCTGAATCTGACATCTGCTGTACATCCTCAAACGCTGTAAAAGTAACGTCATCAATGAAGGAAAAGGATATTATATTCGTACCTGATCAGAATCTGGCCAATTATGTGGCAAAACAGCTCCCGGAAAAGAACATAATACCCTGGCATGGATTTTGCAGCACCCATCACAAGGTCAGGAAAACCGATGTCGAGAAGGCAAGAAAGGCGCAGCCGGAGGCAAAGGTACTTGTCCATCCGGAATGCCGCCCGGAGGTCGTTGAACTTGCTGATTTTACAGGCAGTACAAAGCAGATAATCGATTATGCGGCAAAATCAAAAGAGAAAAAATTCATTATAGGGACCGAAATGGGCGTGCTGTACAAGCTGAAGAAGGACAATCCTGATAAGCAGTTTTATCTTTTGTCTCAGGGGCTTGTCTGCGTGAATATGAAGAAAACCACGCTTGAGAGCGTATATTATTCATTGAAAGAAATGCGGTATAAAATAGAAGTTGACGAAGCGATACGTGATAAAGCTTATAAAGCCCTTGACAGGATGCTGTCGATAAGCTAAGTTAAGCTGAGCTAAGCTGAGCTAAATATAGTAACATTATAAGTAATGAAAAAATGCCGGGATCAATCAGGGAAAGCAGACTGGCTGCCATTTCCAGCTGATGGGCGGTCGGGTATTGAGCGGCGGATATGGACATATGCAAAAAATGATAAAAGGTCTTAAATGTAACCGGTACGCGGTGGATTTCGACACCAGGGAAATTGAGCAGGAGCATCATGATGTTGTAATTATTGGCAGTGGTATCGCCGGCGTATATACCGCGCTGGATATTTCGCCTGAGTATGACATTGCGATCCTGACGAAGCAGACCATAGAAATAAGCAATTCCGTACTTGCTCAGGGAGGCATTGCGGTGTCCCTTGACAAGAAGGATTCACCGGAGCTTCATTTCAACGATACTATAAGCGCCGGGGCAGGCATCTGCAATGAAGAAAGCGTCTGGGTGCTTGTTAACGAAGCCCAGAAAAACATCCGGCAGCTGTGTAAATACGGGGTCAACTTTGACCAGGGCAGCAAGGGTGAGCTGGCCCTAACGAGAGAAGCCGCGCACAGTATGAACAGGATAATACATGCAGGGGATACCACTGGCAAGGAAGTATGCGACAAGCTTATCTCTGTTGTCAGAACAAAAAAGAATGTCGAAATATTTGAAAGGACATTTGTAATAGACATCCTCACTGAAGATGAAGATGACCGGTGTATAGGGGTGCTTGCATATGATGAAGACAAGGGCGCGTACAAAGCCTATTACTCGGGCGTAGTGATATGTGCCGCAGGGGGTTTCGGCCGTCTGTACAGGCATACGACCAATCCTGAGATAGCCACGGGAGATGGCCTGTGCATGGCCTACAGGGCCGGGGCCGTACTCACGGACATGGAGTTTGTGCAGTTCCATCCCACAGTCCTTCATCATCCTGAGAATGAATCCTTTCTGATCTCAGAAGCCGTGAGAGGCGAAGGCGCGATACTCAGAAACAAGTACGGCAGGCGCTTCATGCCCGCATATCACGAAAAAGCAGAGCTGGCTCCGCGGGATATTGTTACCAGAGCAATATTCGAAGAGATGAAGAAAACGGATTCGCCTGAAGTTTACCTTGATATAACCTTCAAGGAGAAAAAATATCTGGAGGCAAGATTCCCGAATATTTACAGGACATGCATGAGCTACGGCATTGATATTTCGAAGGACATGATACCTGTTGCGCCCGCAGAGCATTACTGCATGGGAGGCATAAAGACTGATATATATGGAAGGACCCGGATCAAAGGGTTTTATGCCTGTGGCGAAGCGGCGTGTACGGGGATACACGGAGCTAACAGGCTGGCAAGCAATTCTCTGCTCGAAGGGCTTGTGTTCGGCCATAAGATAGGGAGTGAGGTCAGCGCCATCCTCAAGGATCGCAGTGAATGTGACGCAGGAAAGCCATCAGTCGAGGTAAGGGGCAAAACACGTACGAGAGGCGCCGACATCAGCTACAAAACGCCAAGGAAGAAGCTTGAGGACGATCATTTGTCGGCAAGGGCCACAATAAGGAGCCTGATGACGGAAAAGGTCGGCATTATAAGATCCGGTGAGAGCCTTGCAAGTGCTATGGCTGATATTACGAAGCTTTGGGAGAAATACTCGGGAGCCCGCCATGAAGGGATCGACGAAGTTGAGGTGGAAAACAAACTGCTGTTGGCTATGATAGTGACCAGGGCGGCCCTTATGAGGGAGGAAAGCAGGGGAGCGCATTACAGGACCGATTTTAACAAAACTGATGATGAAAAATGGAAGAGGAATCTGGATTTTATAAGAGACACAGACGGCTGATTGGCAGGTTGGGGAGGAGAAATACTTCATGTTTGATATTGCCGGGTATGGATTTACCGTCGACAGGATAATACTGGATGCGCTGAAGGAAGATATGCCCGCCGGAGATATAACAACTGACGCAATTTTCGGCGATGACAGCAGTGTATCTGTATCGGATGCGGTGATAAAGGCAAAGGAAGATGGAGTCATATGTGGGCTGGGAGTTGCAGAGAGGGTCTTTGAGCTTCTTGACGGCGACTCGTTATTTACCTGCAGGGTAAAGGAAGGCGAAAAAGTCCGCGCCGGCGATATCGTCGCTGATTTGAGGGGGATGACTTCAGCCCTTCTCAAAGGCGAGAGGACAGCGCTCAACCTGCTGCAGAGGATGTCCGGCATCGCAACAATGACAAGGGCATTCTGCGAAAAAATTGACGGGCTGCCTGTAAAATTGGCCGACACAAGGAAAACAACACCCGGGCTGAGAGCGCTGGAAAAATATGCGGTAAGGGTCGGAGGAGGATCAAACCACAGATTCTGTCTTTCGGACGGCGCAATGATAAAGGATAACCACATAAAAGCAGCAGGAGGCATAACCGCCGCGGTTGAGATGGTGAGGAAGCAGGTCCCGCATACGGTAAAAATCGAGGTTGAGGCAGGAAATATGGAGCAGGTCAGAGAGGCTCTTGCTGCGGGCGCGGATATAATAATGCTGGATAATATGGACCTGAAAGCAATGAAGGAAGCAGTTGTATTCATTGGTGGACGAGCCCTTACAGAGGCATCCGGGAATGTCGACGAAAACAGGGTCAGAGATATAGCGGAAACCGGAGTAGATATCATTTCGGCGGGAAAGCTCACGCACTCTGTGAAATCACTGGATATAAGCATGAAAATAATTTAGAGTGGAATAAAATAACATCAATGTAAATCATATAACCGGCATACAAAATGTAAAGTATATTATTGAGATGATAACAGGATGTAATGACGACCTGTGGATAATAGAATATATATCCACATAATTATACACAGATATTAAACAGGCACTTTACATAAAAAGCTAAAATGCCTGATATAGGCGGGATTAAGACCGATGGGCAATAAAAAGATATCCACACAAATAAGAACGACAGCCGAAATAAAATCTGATATGCGAATTGCTTTGCATTGGCAACCGGTAAAAGAAGCGATAAGTGTTAAAATTTATTGAGTGCATATCGCAGCATAAATAGTTGAGTACATTTCATATATAATAAGGAAGGAAATTCTGAAAAAGATGTTCTGCATCATTATTAAACCGGCATATTTCAATTCTATTACAATTTGTTTACACTTGCATTCAACTTGTTGACGCTCATTTTGGGCGGTGATATAATCGTCCTTGAGCTTGAAAGCGTGTATTTCTGCGCTCATAAGGCTTAAGAGGTTGGGTTATAATCAAAAGGGGAAGGCATAACTCAATCACATTGCAGCAAAGCAAGCCTTTCCCAAAATTCTTAGAGGAGGAGTACAAAGCATGAAGAACCTAAAGAAACTGCTTGCAGTTCTCGTTGTGGTTGTTATGGTTGTCTCGACGATGATACCCGCTTTCGCACAATCATACACCTATTCAACACAGGCGCAGGCTCTTTATGATATCGGTCTCTTTAAAGGATCAACGACCGGTACATTTGAGCCAAACCTTGGCGCAGCACTTGACAGGCAGCAGGGTGTCGTGATGCTGATCAGGTTGCTTGGTAAAGAACCCGCAGCGCTTGCACTTACCACATCAGATGTCAACTCGACGCTCATAATATTCTCCGATGCCGACAAGCTGGCATCATGGGCTAAGAAGCACATCGCTTATTCGGTCCTTTACAAGTATGTCGCAGGACTTCCCGACGGCAGATTTGCACCAAACAATCCGCTGACAGGTAAGGAATTCGGCACAATGCTCCTGAGAGCAGCAGGATACACAGTAGACGCAGCAGGATATGCGGGCGCGTGCTATCAGTTGCACACACTCGGAGTCCTCACTTTCTCAGAGGCTGCAAAGTTCAATGAGAAAGAACTTGTCAGGGATGACTTCGTTGGAATGTCATACGCAACACTTCAGTTGCAATACAGGACAACGAAAGTCTCATTTATAGAAACCCTGATAGCAGACAAGGTAGTAACAGAAGCAAAAGCTACCGCAGCAGGCGTTTTCAACGATCAGCTCGGAGCAACAGCGAGAGCTGCAGTTGACGCTTACAAGGCAGGCCCGATAGGGACCCTGACTGAGATCGCGGCAGCAGAAGGCAAGAAAGCCGCCGCAGACGCAGCAGTCGCAAAAGTAGTAGTAGAAGCTGACAAAACCGCTTTCCAGAAAGAAATCGACACAAGGGCAGCAGCAATAGCGGCAGCAAAGACAACCCTTATGAACGATGTAAACGCTGCAGTTAACGCATTTGTGGCAGCTCCGATTACAACAGTTGCTGAAATAACGGCAGCCGAAGCGCTTGCAGTAACAGCCCGCGCAAAGGTTGCAACAGTTGCAGACGCAACAGTCAAAGCTGACCTTACGAAGAAGATCGACGACCAGGCAGCAATAGTCGCATCAGCAAAAGCTAATATTTCCGGAGCAAAGGTAGCAGTTAACACAGGCAGCCTTACTACCGCTGTAGTGACCTTTGACAAGGAAATGGACGCGACAAAATTGGCCGGTAATATCAAGATAGATGGTGTTGTTGTAGCTAATACAGCAGCATCTGGATATTACAACCTGGCGGCTGATAAGAAGACTCTTACAATTGCTTATGCCGCTCCGAAAGCACAGACAGCAAATGTACGCATTCAGCTCACAAATCTTAAGGATGCGCTTGGTGTCACAATGGCAGCATTTGACCAGACATTCGTAGTTAAGGATATCACTGATCCTGCAGTCACAAGCGTAGCAGTGATCAATCCGAAGACACTCAGGGTATATACTACAGAGCCACTCAATATAATCACTGGTTTCTATGTTGTAACAGACCTTATTAATGCCGGTGTGAGTATTGAAGTAAACGGCGCAGCAGGATATGCCAAGATCACACAGGATGCAGCAAAGGGCTATTTCACTCTTGAGTATTCAAGCCCGTTTGCTACAGGAGAAAATCAGATAGTTATATCCGGAGCAAAGGATAATGCCGGATTTAAGATGCCGAATTTCTCCGGAGCAATTAATGTAATAGCAGATACAGTTGCTCCAGTGGCTGCCTCTGTCACATACGTTGCTCAGGATAAAGTAAAGGTTACCTTCACTGAGCAGGTTGCTTCAGGCGGAGCCCCGTATGGCGGCGTTCCTGCTTTCACATTCAAGGAAGCAGGCGGAGCTGAAGTGGCAATACCTGCAGGGAACATAGCATATGCAGACACTACAGCGACACTGACCCTGCCCATACCTATGACGGTTGCTGCCATAGTCTCATACGAAGTCTCATATGTGAATGTACAGGATACAATCGGGAATACTTATACAACCAAGAAGATAATAACCGGACAGGCACCTGACGATACTGAAAAACCGACAGTAGCAAAGGTCGAGGTAATAGCAGGAAACAAGGTAAAGGTTACATTCAGCGAACCTGTTAACGCGGGGCTTGCTACGTTTGATCTTTACAACTCCACCGGAGCTACACTTATAGACGGTGCCCCGACAGCAGCAGTACCAGACACCACAGGTGCGGTTTATACTGTTACGTTTGCCGCTCTTGCCAATGTTGATGCCGGTACTTATCAGGTCAATGTGCTTAGTGTAAACGATTTGTCCATCAGAGGAAACGCCAGCACTGCAGGCAAGGTCTCAATATCCGCTCTGGATACAAAGAAGCCTACAATAACTGCAGCAGTCGGCACAACAGTAGCCAGCGGAGCACAGAAGATTGAAGTTGTATACTCCGAGGCTATGAACACATCGCTTATTGGTAATGTAAGCAATTACTATCTTGGTAAGGTAGTTGGAGCTCCTTCAGTTGCTGATGTGCCGCTTGACACAATATCCGGCGCTTCTGTAACAGTAAACAGCTCCAATAAAGTAACAATAACAGTGCCCAACACAGCAGCGGCATATCTTGTAATATCGGCTTACGGAGTAAAAGATGCTTCAGGTAATGTTCTTGATGCAGCTAACCCCGGAGCTTCGATCAACAATGCGTTTGCAATCCAGGGTACATATAATCCCTATCAGCTGACCGGAGCTGACCTTGTTGTAAAAGCCAAGACCGCTACAACAATAGAAGTTTCCATCAGCCCAGCAAAGATTGCCGCAGGATACAGCTTCACACTCGCAGACAGGAATGCGTTCCAGTTTGTGGCGGGAGCTACATACGACATACTGCTTGGCACTCTGAACGCAGTACTCTCGGCTGACAAGACCAAGGTAACTCTGACCACGGCGGTAGGACTTGACACGGACGCTAAGTATACAACAACAGGTTCAACAACAATAGCAGCCGGAACATATCCTGTAACTGTCTGGATAGACGGAACCAAGGGCCTTGTAAGAGATCAGAACAACCAGAACGTTTTGGTTGCAAAGGCTGGAGCACAGGCTGTTGGAGACGGCATCTCCCCGACACAGAAGTCAGTTACGGGAGAAGTTGTTGCTGATGGCGCTGCAAAAGTCCTCATACAGTTCTCTGAAGGCGTGAACTACACTGCAGCTGCAGGATTTGCAGCGGCTGTGAAGGTAACAGTTGACGGCAAGGTGCTGTATGCGAATGAAGATTACACATGCGCGATCAACGCCGGAATGATTGAAGTTAACATTCAGAAGATACAGGGTGTTGCATTGGCAGCAGCCGCAAGCAAGGATGTTACGGTTCAGGTAATAACTGCCACCAGCATCAAGGATGCTGCAGGCAATGCCGTAACTCCGGGCGCAGCGACTACTGTAACTGGTGTAATTTATTAAGCCAATCTGTTAAACGACTGATACCATCAGTTGTACGGATACCAGATGTAAAAAGAGGAGGCCGGTTGATTCCGGCCTTCTTTTTTTGCGCTATTTTACTGATTAAAAACGTTGGACCATCATAAGCTGAATGATTGCAGCACCTTAAGAGCTTTGTCAGCAACGCGCAGCATTGACAATAAGTTATCCATATGATTAAATTTATGGAGACGTCCGCAAAATAACGTCTACTATTGTTTTAGTTGCTCAAATATTTAAATTAGGAATTTACTTAACGGAGACAAATATGGCAGGCATTCATAATCAGCAAAGCTCACCAAAGCGCCTTTATACAGTAAGTGAAGGAATCAGCCCGTTAAGGGATAACGGAATTTTTAACAACATAATAAATACATTGCTTTTGATCCTGATTTTTTTCTCGCCTTTTATGAGAGGATTGTTTTTTGAGCAGGAACAGAGGATTTATCTTACAGCGGTTTCTGTGATACTTGCTGTCATGGCTGTAAAAAATCTGTTAAATTTAAAAAGCGACCGAAGGAGATCTTTTACCGAAACGCGAATCAGCCTGATAGACATATTTTCACTTTGCATTGTTGCAGCCTACATGATAGCATCGTTTATTCCGGCAGACCCATTTGGAGCGGTGTTTGAATTTTTAAAATATGCCATGCTTTTCGGCCTTTTCCTGATTGTCTCTTCGAATTTCAATGATATAAAAAAAATAAAAGCACTGCTCTGGACAATAACCGCATCTGCTGCTGTTGTATGTGTCCTGGGGATCGATTCTGTAAGTGGATCACATCTGGTCGCAGCAATAGAAAATTTGGTTGCCGGGACAGGCTCGGAATACAGGATCATAGATCCACATTACGGTATACCTGTCAGGATCAGTTCAACACTCCAGTATCCAAACTCGCTTGCCGGATACCTCCTGTGCATTATTCCGGCTGCCGCATACCTTTCTATTGCATCACGGCATAAAGCGGCAAGAATAGCAGCTATTGCATTGCAGACACTTTTACTGATCACGTTCGTATTTACCTTCAGCAGAGGGGCGTATATAGTATTTCCGCTGATGATCCTTATTGCGCTTATATTTCTGCCTGTCAGGTATAAGGGAGCGGTCGTTCTGTCGGCACTTTCGTCAGGGATACCTGCAGTCATTCTCAGCTATAAACTATCTGTTTATTTTACGCAGATAGCCTCGTCCGCGCCAGGCGGCGGGGCTGAAAGAGCCCTGATTTTAAGGGTTTGGTCACTTGTGCTGTTGTGTATGCTGGCCGCGTCTGTGATATGGTTTTTTGCGGATTTTATCATTAAATTTTTTGCCAAAGCAAAGCCGGTATATTATATTGCCGGCCTTCTGGTAATCGCTGTTGCTGCAGTATCTGCTTTCCTTATAGTTTTTTATAAAGATGAGCCGCTGTCGCTGGGCGGGCTGCAAAATGAGAACAGGACAACAACAATAAGCAGGAGTGTTGTTCTTGAACCGGGAAGGAATTATTATCTCAGCTATAAGTCAGATATTTTCCTTCTGCCGGGCGCGGCATCTTTTACTGACGAATCGAAGATATTCAAAATAGATATATCGAGCAAAGATGATAATCAGATACTCCTTGGCGGATCAACACAGGTTATCACGAGAACCGAGGGAACTGAGCCTGTTATTGAAATTGATGGGACCGGCGCAGATAATGACGGACATAGATGGCTGTCTTTTGAAGTCCCATATGAGAGCAAGATCATAACACTGACCTTTACTCTGATAGACAAAAATGCCGGGATCACTCTGGCTGACTGCAGGATGACTGATCCTGAAGGGATCCTTAAGGACCAGAGAATAATACTGAAGCATAAATATCTTTCTGAAGGCATAGCCAAGAGGATAAACGATATCAACGCGTCCAACAGTGAATATGCCAGAATGGAATTTTACAAGGACGGGCTGAAGATATTTATGGACAGGCCTTTGACCGGCTGGGGCGGCAACGCCTGGGAAGTGCT
>JAQUNY010000048.1 GCA_028717405.1 Eubacteriales bacterium | reverse complement strand
GTGGTATGATGGCCTGGAGGGGAGGGTCACCTTGGACAGGGGCATGATACCCGTTAAATATTGCAGATATGGAACAAGTGAAGTGGATGTCATCGAGACAAGGCTACCTGATATTTCGGCATTATGCGTACTCTCGGTATGGCTTTGCGATGATGAGGGGTCGGTTGTCAGCCGTAATTTTACGTGTGTCCGGGTCAAAGGGAAGCCGGTGGGGAATAAATTAAAATATGCTGCGGTTGAACCACTGGAATATAAAAGCATCAAATTTGAGCATATATGGGATGCTATGGAGGGCAATAAACTTTGTGCTTCACCTAAAGGGTATGTTGAATACGAAATAAGCATAGACCGGAAATCCGGTAAAGACAGCCTGAAAAGCAGTGTCTGCATGGAACCGTTAAAGGATGAAGGCAAAATCCGTAGGGCAAATGATGAAATAAATTCAGATGGGTCAGATGGGTGTGATAAATTGTTAAACAGATTGACCCTTTATTTTGAGGCTGGGGCAAAGCATATGTATGAAAAAGATGTTCTGAAAAATATTTCAAAGAACAAAGAGGCTGTGGGTGAATTCATGCTGGGATACAGGGAGAAGCCTTCAAAAAATCCTAATACTTATTATATGACCGATGAATACAGGCATCAATCTGGTATCAATGTGTATGTCAACAGCACTAAAATAGATACTGTTATTCTGCCGGATGATCCGGCTGACTGTCGGGGCGTCCTCTCCTGGATAGCTCAGCCTGTCGATAAAAGGCATCTGGATGAAGCGGGTTCATATGGCTATCTTTGCAAATTCGAGGTGCCAAGCCGGCTGCTGCCGCAAATATCTGAAAGCGGAAAATTCACCTTGCGGATTGAGGTGGATGATATCCCGGGAGGACTAGCTATTTATGGAAGCAACTGTGGAAGGTATCCTTACCCGATTCTTGCGGTATTTGAGTAGAATTAAGAAGTTATAATGAAGTTACCCTAATAATGTCTTTAAAAGACAGGGGGAAGATAGGGTACTCAAAAGACAGGGGACGGTTCTATGTCTTAGGCCTATAAATATTTGTCCCATGACTATAGTTTCTAAGACACAGAACCGTCCCCTGTCTTTCAGAACCGTCCCCTGTCTTTCACATCGATTCAAGATTTGTGTCAAAAAGTATAAAATCATAATAAAGTGCATTCCTGAAAAGACACTCATCTGATAAGCTTATCTGTAACCTGGGATATGATTGCTTCATGAAGGCCTATAAAAAATCAGGGAAATAATGTGGCAGACAGATCCACATTTGACATTGGGGTGAGACAAATGCTTTGGGGCAATTTTGATAAAATAAGAGATCACTTGGATAATCAATTCAAAAATATCATATGGGACACAGAGAGCGGACTAAGCCCTGAAGAGCTGACTATAAAAGCCGATAAGATAGTCAGGACTATGGATGAACAAAACAAACCGCGGAATTTAATTGTTGCGGAGCTATACAGGCTTATACTGACTGAAGCACAGATAGCAGCGGATCCCGAAGATTGGTTCGCCGACAAGATCAACCATTGTGGCATAATAAAAAAGTACAGGAACAAATGGAGCAGACAGGAGCTAAGTGAAATCAACGCCAGACAGTCCGGATGGTCAGGTTCTGTAAATGGCTCATGGCGCGCGACACCGGATTTTTGCCACACATGCCCGGATTGGGAACGGATCTTAAAATCAGGATTAACAGGATTACTGGAACAGATAAGAACAGAAAAAGCCAGAGCAGAAGAAAACAGCATTTCTTCAGGTCTTCAATATGGAAATGAAGGTTTTTTTGAAGCATGCGAAGTCGTATATGAATCGGTCATACATTTTGTCGAAAGGCTTGCAAATAAGAGGCGCAAGGCTGCCGCTTCAGAAAAAAACAATACTGATGCCAGAGAAAGGATGACCCTTTCAGCTCAATGTCTTGAAAAAATTGCAGTGAGTCCTCCATCAACACTTTATGAAGCATTACAGCTTTCATATATATACTATGAGCTGCATGATGAGATGGATACTGATGCATTAGATTCAATGGGCGGATTTGACCGGCTTTATTCAGGATATTTCGAGTCAGATTTAGAAAAAGGCTTATTCACATATGAACAGGAAAAAGAACTGTTTAAGTTTTTCTTTGTTAAAGCAGGAGCGTCGGCCAACAGATTCAGCAGTTTCCTGGGACACAGTTTCTATATTGGAGGCATCGGACCTTCGGAGAAGGACATTACAAGTCCGTTCACATATATGGTCTTTGAGGCATATGAGGAGCTTCGTGCAATTACGCCAAAAATTTCCATAAGGATGACTGATAAAAGCCCTGACAGATTGCTTTCGGCTGTAGTAACAGGGATACGGGATAAGAATATCCATTATGTTTTGCTTAACGACAATGTTGCTGTAAAATCTTTTGCCAGGATAGGCATTTCCGCTGCCGATGCGTGCAGATACGCGCCTATCGGGTGTTACGAACCCGCTGTTTCAGGATTGGAGGTTGGTTGCACCGGGGCTGCGGGAATCAGCATCGCTAAGGCCGTGGAGCTGGCGATACACAATGGAGTGGATCCTCTTACCGGTACACAGGCCGGAATCAGAACATATAAAAATACAGGCGCGTATGAAACGTTTGAAGATTTCTATGATGCAGTTAAAAAGCAGACAGCTTATCTAGCCGAAGCAGCCATGGACAACGTCAGGCTGTATGAAAGCCGGTATGGCAGGATTTGCCCCGCACCTCTGTTTTCAGGCACGCTTGCCGAATGCCTTAAGAAGGGAAAAGGAGCTTTTGAGGGAGGCGCAAAATATAATAATACTGGGTTGGGCTGTTACTTTATTGGCAGCGCGGTGGATTCAATATCGGCAGTAAATAAATTGGTTTATATCGATAAGGAGCTTTCGTTCCCGGAATTGGCTGATATATTGAAAAACAACTGGGAAGGTCATGAGCTGTTAAGGAGAAAGATAATGGCAGATCATGACAAATGGGGAAATAATGCCGATTGCCCGGATAGGATAGCGATGGGTCTGTCACAATTTATATCAGGGCTGATACTGAACAAGCCAAATGGAAGAGGCGGAGTATTTAAGCCGAATCTTTATGCAATAATCATAAGGGTCATGGACTTTGGTAAAAAGACAGGTGCACTGCCTGATGGAAGAAAAGCTCATGAGCCGCTTTCGCAAAATCTTGACGCTGTACTGGGAATGGACCGGGATGGAGTAACCGCACTTATTAATTCAGCAGTCAAGGTGGATTATACCGGATTCCCAAATGGGTCTGTTCTTGATGTCATGCTTCATCCGTCGGTTTTAAAGGGGAAGGAAGGAATGGAGTCGGTTAAGGGTCTGATCAGGACATACTTCAGCCGCGGCGGATTCGGCATACAGTTTAATGTTTTTGATGTAGATATATTGAGAGATGCGCAGAAAAATCCCGACAGGTATTCGACGCTTCAGGTGAGGGTGTGTGGATGGAACGATTTTTTTGTTAACCTTCCTTCCGAACAGCAGGATATGTTTATTAAACAGGCTGATCAGGCTTAAAGTCAGGTTTATAATCAGGTTTAAAATTAGAGGGGGGTTTGCCGGTTTCATTCTTGAAGAACCTGCTGAAATAATATATGTTGCTGTAACCAAGTATGTCCGATATTTCGCTGACAGAATAAAGCCCGCTCATTAACAGGTCTTTAGCCTTATTGATTTTTAAAAGGTTTATGTATTTTGCCGGCGGCATTTTGTAAATCAAAGAGAACAACTGACGGAAGTAGGAAACACTTATTCCGGATAATTCGGCTAGATATGCAAAGTCTATTTGACTATCTTGATAATGCTCATGAATATATTCAACCGCTTTACTGATTTTGTCCGAACTGCTCTTTGGTATATAACGGGATGCGATGCTTTGCTGAATTACAGATAAAATCCTGTTTGCCGTTGCAATACAGCCGGAGTAGTACCCGGCTTCCTTTGTTGTCCATTCTTTGTTGGCGTTTGTAAACAGATTCAGGAAAAGTCCGGGATTGTCAGTTTTTATTATTTCGCCGGTTTTAGAGTCAGGGGGCTCAAAAGGAAAATTAAAAAAAATATCAATACAATCCCCGGGTTCTTCAACAACAAAGGTATAATCGATGCCTTTTGGCAGGAACATAACTGTGCTTCCTTCGAATATACAGGTTTTATTGTTGAAGGTGCAGGCTGATTTCCCGGTGAATCGGTATATAAGCTCATTATGAAGCCGTTTGTTCATTATAAAACGCCGGTTTGCCGGACGCGCTTTCACAAATATTATTGACGTAATTTCTGATATTGATAATTCGTTGTCATTAAAAAAACTCATGTATTCATCTCCCGGTATTTCTAATTCATTGTCAAAAAGTATAAATAGCATTAAATAGTGTATTGGCTATACGCAGAGCATAGATAAAATGTAATTAATGACAATGTGATCACATTGAAATGATATCATCAATGAAACACAAAAGTAAGACAATTGGGTAAAGACAATTGGGTAAAGAGTTTTTAATTCACCAAAAGTTTTAATTTTTTAATTGTTATAGCGAAACAATAAAAAAAAGTTGCTTAAAGGGAGGGAAAGATGACTAATATGAAAAGCAGATTTATAAAAATTATTACAATTGTGTTAGCATGTGTATTTTTCGTCGCAGTAGCAGGATGCGGTAAGGAGAATGGTGAAAATTCGAGTATAACAGGAAGCAGTTCAAAGCCAGGTGTCCAGACAGCGGGAGTTAAAACGACATCAAAGCCTGTTTCAGCAAGCATGTCACAATCATCAGCAGCAAGTGGCATTGCCACTTATGCTGATACTACAGAAGTGGTTGTTACAACAGGTGCGAACAGTGAAACCAGCGAAATCAGTGAAAGTACAGAGGAAATTGAAGCAAATCAGGACAGCGGGACCGGAAATAATACAGGTGATGTTACAGTTTCACCAGATGAGAAGGTCTATGACCTTAAAGGAAGAGAAATCAAGTTTTGTATTGCTACTTTGACAGAGAACCCGCAAAATCCTTTTCCAAGTGATACGAATAAAGTGTATGATACAAGGTATAAATTGATGAAGGCGGCAGAAGAAAAATTTAACTGCAAATTCGTGTTTGAACTTCTACCTGGTGGTATTGGCGCTATACATAATTTATTTCAAACATCATATATGGCAGGTACCTTGACTTATGATGCGTACAGGATTACCAGATCCAAGGCTTTAATGCTATATGACAAAAACGGTTGGATTCTGCCGTTGAACGAATATATTGATATAAGTTCCGACGTAGTACAGAGATACAAGAATTACCATGCATACGGACTTTTTAACACTGCAAACCTATACGCTATCTGGGGCTGTAATGTACAAATACCATATATAATTTGGTACCATACCGATATGATGAACAGGGAAGGCATCTCTCTCAAGGAATATCTTTATACAAACACCTGGAACTGGAATACATTTCTTGATGTAGCTCAAAAAATGACCCAAGATACCAACGGTGATGGGGTAATTGACATATGGGGATTGACAACAGATAGTTCCCAGACTATTGGGAGAGCATTCTTATATTCGAATTTGGCTACGGTAGTATCAAGAGAAGGAGAAAAATATGTATATAGTCTTGATGACTATAAAGCAATGAAACCACTGCAGTTCTTGAGTGATTTTTATCATACATATAAAGTAATTACATATAAAAACGGCACTACCGATTTTGAGAAAAATTTGGCATCAATGTATATTGCAGGTGACTGGTGGCTTGCAGTCAATAAAAGCAAATACCCGCAATCGGATATAACTTTTATACAACTGCCCAATGGGCCTGATAATCCTGGTAATGCTTCTGTCTTGGCTTACTCAGCTCTTCATGAATTTTTCTTCCCGGCGACATTAACTGATCCTGAACCGGTCGTTAAAGCTCTCACTTACTGGCAGATATTATGGGATGAGTCAAAGCCATATTATTGTTCAGATGAAGAAGTTTTTGTGAGTGCAGCAAGAGTGAGGGTTTATGAGGATGATATTGACAGGTTTATTAATTTATTTTTAAGTTATACAAACATAAAAGACGAATATGTTGATTATTTTCCTCCGGCCATAACTAAAGTAGTGACCGATGTAATCTATAAAGTAGCAACTCAGATAACGGCCACTTCGTCAGCAATAGATGCCTGTAAGCCTGCAGTACAGGACATAATCGATGCTGCAACGGCAAAGTAGAAGTAGAGGGATTACTATGAATTACAATGCTTTGCGTGAAGAGCTGAAACAATATTACTGGGTTGAAGCGGATGACCGTTCAGATGCTTTTTATGAAAAATGTGTAGCTGTTTTGGATGACAGTGATTACAAATCAATGTCGGTCTATCAAATGAAAACTTACCAGTATAGGACGATAGCTGACATGTTCGACCCGGTATTATTTGACAATTCACCTTTTTATTACGAAACCGGAACAATGGCAGCGACCTGCGATGGTTCGCGGTATTGGAGCAAAATGGCAACCTCCGCGAGCTCAGTAAAAGGTCATCGTCATCCGGGCGGCTGGACTTATTGGAAGAACGAGCATAAGTTCAGGGAACAAGACCTTGAAATATGGAATATCAGTCAAGCTCAAAAAAAGGAGCAGTTTTATTTGATCTGCGGCCCTTATAATGATACGATGCAGCATTTTGCACCCAATTACAGGCCTTTTTTGGAAAAAGGCCTGAAGGGCATATATTTGGATGCTGAAAAGCAGTTAACGACTGCAAATGCGATTGAAGAAAAAGAATTCCTTCTATCTGTGATGGAGGGTATGCTCCAGTTAAAGAAAATGGCTGAAAAGTTTGCTGCAAAGGCAGAATCCAAATCAGCCGCTGCATCAGACGAAGCTATAAAGTCAAATTATAAGCATATTGCCGAAACAGCAAAGCATGTACCTTGGGAAAAACCGGAGACTTTTTATGAAGCTCTGAATTTTTATGCATTTTTCCGCAAGGCTTTGGGCACTTTAGAGGGTATTGGTCCCAATACTTTCGGACGGATCGACATGGATCTGTATCCATTCTATCGATCTGACATTGAAAAAGGCATTTTAACCCCCAATGAAGCTTATGAACTTATCTGTAAATTCCTTATCGGATTTGATATGGTTTATGACCACAACAAGATAATGGCAGGCTATGCAGACCACGAACTTGAAAACACCTATGTCCTGGGCGGCTGCGATGAAGACGGCAAACCTCTTTACAACGAACTCACGAAAATGTTCCTGCAGGCGACAAGGGATGAAAAAATCATTTTCCCAAAAATCAAATGCCGTTATTTCAAAAATTCGCCGAAAGAATACCTTGACGAAATCGACAGGTCTGTTGTCGACAGTAGGAGCACCGTTATTTTTCAAAATGATGATGCAGTAATACCTGCACTGGTACGGGCAGGCCGTCCGTTAGAAGAAGCAAGGGATTATCTGGTAAGCGGTTGCTGGGGCATGCTTACCAATGGGAGCGAAAAAGCTGACGGCGGCAATTATGTGAATTTATTGAAGGTTTTCGAATATACCATACATAATTTGACCGACCGCATGGAAAATGTTGGCATGAGGTTCAACCCTGTTGATGACGCTCAAAGTTTTGAAGAAGTATATAAGATCGTTTGCGATAATATATTGATATTGTTCAAAGAACGTTTGCGCATCACCCAAAAGGGCGGCAACATGTGGGACCAGGTCGATGTTCTGCCGATATTTTCATCAACGCTTGAAAGCTGCATTGATAAGAAAAAGGATTATACCGCAGGCGGCTGTAAATATCGTGACGACCACTTCGATTGCGTTGGTTTACCTAATATAGTTGACTCACTCCTTGCCATAAAACAATTATGCTTTGACAGCAAAAAATACGCTTTCGGAGATTTTCTGGCAGCCATCAGGAACAACTGGGAAAATGCCGAGTACATGAGAGCAGATGCAATCAATTGTAATGGTTGGGGAGACGGCAGCACTGAGTCCTGTACATTGGCAGCCCGTTTTAACAACGACCTGTTCAATATGCTGCAGGATTTGACTGGCACCTACGGCGGAAAGGTTTTACTGGGACACCTTACCTATACTGAAATCCGCTGGTGGGGCGCAAAGACACTTGCAACTCCCGACGGGAGACGAAACGGTGACTATATAACACAAGGCCTTACACCGTCAAGATTAAAGAAGATCCCTTCGGTGACAAGTGTCGTAAACAGTATGGGAGCCCTGGATGAAAGCACCCTGGCTGCCAACTCGGTCATCAATATCATCCTGCCCTCCAATAGGGTAACATTGGATATTTGTGAAGCCTTTTTAAGAACAATAACTTATACTGCAGTTGAGTCCCTGCAGTTGAACTGTGTAACAAAAGAACAACTTTTGGATGCACAGAAGCATCCTGAAGACCATCCTGACTTGATTGTCCGGGTTTGCGGTTTTTCAGCCAAGTTTACAAGCCTTTCGCCAGAATGGCAGCAGGAGGTTTTGACAAGGAACTTTTACGAGTAGTATAAGGAAATAAATTATTAAAAATAAAATAATAGAAACAGACCAAAAAGAATAAGACAAAATAAACGATGTATTGAAAAAGCAAACTGGACTACAAATGGCGGTGATAAATACCAAATAGCAGCTATAACACTGGACGGATTGATCAGTAATGGTGATTCACTCAGTATAATAAAGCAGTTTAAGGGGTATGTTTTTCACTATTAATAAAAACAATTGTTGTATTTGAAAAATCAAAAATTTGAAAAATCAAAATTTCATTATATGCTATTAAAACTGATATAATTGAGTTAAAACAATGACACCCTTTTCTTTTGTATTTTTGGTGGTGTCGCGAACTCAATTATACCCAAAAGAGGGATCATTGTTTTTTATATTAAAAGACATTTGAGCCCATGTAAATAGCATATTTCAATGTTGACAATGTTAACTAAGTGTAATTAACTTTACACTGACTACTTAATATGAGAGGTAATTAATATGGGATCTGCAAGACGTAGTTTTGTTATGGATAAGGAATGGAAATTTTTCCGCGGAGACATCGATACCGGTATCAAAGGAAGCCATACAAATTCATACAATGTCTCCAAAGCCGGCGGTCTTCAAGGGGCTGCTTCCATTACATATGACGACAGTGAATGGCGTGTCCTGAACCTGCCGCATGACTGGTTCTCAGAATCCGGATTCAGTCCGGATAATCTGGTTTCACATGGATATAAAACCCGCAGCAACGGTTGGTACCGTAAAACATTCCGGCTTGACGCGTCTTTACAAGGCAGGCACATATCGATTTGCTTTGAAGGCCTTGCAGTAACAGCAGAAATATACCTGAATGGTTCGCTGATGACGCGTTCATTCAGTGCGTATGCTGAATTGCCAGTTGACATTACCGACCGTGTATGGTTTGGCAGCCGTCCGAATGTACTTGCTGTATATATTGGAGGATTGGCAACTGAAGGATGGTGGTATGAAGGTGCAGGAATCTACCGGCATGTCCGCCTGTTTGCCAAGGATATGCTGCATATAGCGCATAATGGATTATGGGTCAAGCCGGTTTTTAAGAATAATACTCAAAATGATTGGTATGTTGAACTTGAAACGACCATAGAGAATTCTGCATACGAAAAGGAAGTCTATTCCTTCAAGGCGGCGATCTATGACGGCGATGAGATTATATCCGAATGCCTGACTGAACACTGCCGGTGTGATTCTGATACGAAAAGCCTGATACTGCAACGCTTTGACATTAATGATCCGGAGCGCTGGGATATTAAGACCCCAAAGCTGTATACAATGAAAGTATGGTTATTGAAGAATAATGTCATAGTTGATGAAGACAGTATAAAATTTGGTTTCCGCACTATCGCCATAGATCCGGACAAAGGCTTTTTCCTTAACGGAAAACCTTTAAAGCTGAAAGGCACATGCAATCATCAGGATCATGCGGGAGTGGGGGTTGCTGTCCCTGATTCGATTCAGTATTACCGTATCAGACGCCTGAAAGAAATGGGGACCAATGCTTATCGCTGCTCGCATAATATGCCTGCCAGGGAAATATTGGACGCGTGCGACAGCCTTGGAATGGTGGTTATGGATGAAAACCGGCGCTTTGAATCGCGTCCCGAGGTGCTGGCACATGTGGAAATGATGGTAAGACGCGACCGCAATCA
>JAQUNY010000047.1 GCA_028717405.1 Eubacteriales bacterium | reverse complement strand
GCATGTACCTGTGACATAATAAGAGAGTTCAGCCCTGATGTGCTGGCGGTTCATCCGGCGGCGATCGACGGAGCCAGACATGCTTCGGGAGTATTTTCAGAAATCGTGGATAAGTCACTTGAAGACACGGAAAGATGGACAGGAATGATAATCGATGCCGTAAGAGACACCGGAAGATTTGATGATACCGATTTTGTGATTATGAGCGATCACGGACAGCTGGAGACAAAAAGGATAATCCATCTGAATGTTATCCTGCAGGAGAACGGGCTGATTGATGCTAATGAAGACGGAAGCTTCAGGAACTGGGATGCGTTCTGTAAATCCGCCGGACACTGTGTCCAGGTATATCTAAAAAATCGTGAAGACAGAAGTGTATACAAAAAAACATATGACCTGCTCAGGCACATGAAAGATGAAGGGATATACGGCTTCAGCGAGGTTTTCACTGAAGATGAGATCAGAAAGAAGGAACATTTGGGAGGGGATTTTGCGTTCGTGCTGGAGAGCGATGGGTATACTGCATTTGGAAATGACTGGAGAAGGCCGCTTGTGAGGCCGCACAACCTTAATGATTATAAATTCGGGCGGGCAACGCATGGATATCTTCCCGATAAAGGCCCGCAGCCCACGCTTATTGCAGCAGGCCCGTCATTCAGAAAAGGGGTGGAGCTTGACAGGAGGCCGATTGTTGATATTGCACCTACACTGGCGGCTGTGATCAGAGCTGAAATGAATGATACTGACGGAGCAGTGATAAAGGAGATACTCAGATAAAAAAGTTCATCCGTAAAACCGGGTGGCAGTTATAAGGATTAACATGAGCATTATTTTGTCAGGCACCTTAAATATTTTATATAATTTGTGAAAAGTATAATATATGTATTAAAGAATTTATGATATTTTTATCAGAGAGGTACAAATATTGAATAAGGAGAATATGATTTAGCCTGTTTATTCATCAGGCACAGGCTATTTCGTAAAACAACATGTATATTTCAGTATTTTCAGACGAGCTTTACAAAGAGGTAACAGAGATACTGCCCCTGTACAAAAAATGGGGCCTGACACATGTAGACTTCAGGGCAAGGATAAACGGCAAGGCAATAGAAAACCAGACGCAGGAGGAGCTCCTTGCCCTGAAAAAGCAAATGGATTCTCTTGGTCTCAAAACAGGAGCGCTCCAGACATCCTTGTGTAAAATAAACAACCCGACGCCTGAGCAGCAGAAAAAAGAAATGGGAAAGCTCGAGGGGATCATCAGAGCTGCCGATGCACTTCAATGCAGGCTTGTGCGCTCATTCAACTACTGGCAGCACTATAATGATGATCCATTGTTCGGCCAGCTTGCCACCAGGCCTGATGAAATGTCAAAAGTGCTTGAGCTTTATTATCCGATAGCAAAAAGAGCAAAGGAAGCCGGCCTTATCCTTGGCTTTGAAAACTGCGGCCAGTCGCCGGAAGAAGTGATAGTGCTGCTTGAGGCACTTAATGTACCCGGCTGGGGAATGGCCTGGGACGTTTCAAACAATTTTGAAACTCTGCCTGAGGCTCAGGGAGACTGTGTGGAATATTTCATCAGGGCAATAGGCCATTCTAATATGGTCCATGTAAAAGCCCGCGGGATACTTAAAGAGCTGGAAGGCAGAAAAGTTCCCTGGGACAGGGTCCTGGCAGGTGTATCGGCTTCAGGCAAAGACCTGCCGGTTTCCATAGAGACGCACAACAGCGCAGCTTCACTGATAACGCATGAAGACGCGACATACAGATGCCTTGAGCATCTCAGAAAAGTCTGGCCTTCAGCGGCACCAGGCGACATAAGATCCGCAGTCGCAGAGAGCAGGAAAGTTGATTTTGAGAGGCCGTATAAAGATGATCCTGTAAGAATAGTTGTGGTTGGTCTCGGAATGGGAAAGACACGCGTAAAACAGATATCGGAGACATCGGGCATTAAACTGGCAGGTGTTTGCGACATTAATATCGAAAAGGCACGTGAAACAGGCAGGCAATATGGAGTCCCCTTCAGTGACGACATCAATGTGTTCCTGAATGATCCTTCCGTTGAAGCCGTGTATATAGTGACACCGACAGGTCTTCACTGTTCAATGGCGGAACAATGCCTTATGGCAGGGAAGCATGTGCTGACTACAAAACCGATGGATGCGGAAAGCGGGAACTGTATCAGAGCCATGAAACTGGCAAAGGAGAAAGGGCTGCTTCTGGGTGTGGATTTTGATCTCCATTTCAGGGGACAGCTTACCGAATTAAGGAAAGCTGCTGAAGAAGGCTGGTTTGGTAAGATCTTATGCGCCAATATCAGCCTTAATATAAAAAGGACCAGGGAATATTTCAAAGAAAATGGGGGATGGCGCGGGACATGGAAGCTCGACGGGGGCGGAGCCATGAGCAACCAGGGCATTCATGAGATCGACAGGCTGATAACCGTTCTCGGAGTTCCGGACAGGGTAAGGGCGTCAATAGCAACGCAGGTCCACGAAATAGAAGCTGAGGATATCGGGACGGCACAGTGGGAATATAAAAACGGATGTATAGCCAGATTCACCGTAACGACCACATATCCTGCCCCGGCATGGTATGTGAAGATAGATATACATGGTACAAAGGGTGCATATATATTATGCTCGGGTGGGCCGGAGGGCGACCATATATACTGGTGGGCTGATGGGAAATGGAGTGAAAATGCCCCTTATCCTGTTTCAAGGAAGTGGCGCCAGGGAAGCGATAATTTCGCGTACAGCCTGAGAACAGGCGAAAAACTGCTCGTCGGAGCCAGGGAAGGCATAATTTCCAGAATAGTCCTTGACAGGATGTATGACAGCGCAAAAGCAGGAGAAAACTGGGTCGATGTCGTGATCCCGGATGATATTTGAGGCTGCACGAGGAAAATATGGGAAAAATTAAAAGAGAAAAGATATTATTTGACACTGATATCGGTTCGGATATCGATGATGCAGTATGTCTGGCATATCTGCTCATGAAAAAGGAGTGCGATCTTCTTGGTATAACGACAGTTACAGGCGAATCCGAGAAACGCGCGATGATGGCAGATGCCATGTGCAAGGCGGCCGGAAGGCAGATACCGATATTCGCGGGGGCGGATATGCCGCTGATGATCCCTCAGAGGCAAAAGCTGGCTCCACAGGCTGAAAAGCTTACGGCTTACCACCATGCTGAATACCGGTGCGAGGGCAATGCAATCGGTTTTATGAGGGATATCATTTATAAAAATCCGGGAGAAGTGACGCTTCTTGCCGTGGGGCCGTTGACAAATGTGGCGCTGCTGTTCGCATCGGATAAAAATATCGCATCAATGCTTAAAAGGCTTGTAATAATGTGCGGCAATTTCGGATTTGATGAAGCCGTAAAAACCGGTACTGGAGCAGCGGATAATGTTAATAAAGCGCCTTCTGCCTGCAGACCGGAATGGAATGCAAGGGTAGATCCCCATGCAGCGGCCATAGTATATCGTGCGCCTGTGAAAGTTCATCGTTCAGTCGGGCTCGATGTGACAACAAAGGTGAAAATGAAGAAAGAAGATGTCGCACGGAGATTTAATCATGATCTTCTCAGGATCGTTGCAGATTTTGCACAGGTGTGGTTTGCCAGGACTGAGACACTGACTTTCCATGATCCGCTTGCGGCTGCCTGCATTTTCAATGATAATGTTTGCAACTTCGTAAGAGGAAGCGTTACAACAGACTATACGGACGGAGACGAAGCGGGGATCACTCTGTGGGAAGCCTTCCCGGAGAGTGGAGCCCATGAGGCTGCAAGCAGGGTTGACTGCGATGAATTCTTTAATGAATATTTTTCTGTTTTTTGATATAGATTCTGAGAAGGATCCTGATATGGATTCTGTTGCCTTTTCCAGCACTGAATTCCCAAACACAATTTCCAAACCTGGACATTGTTTTTACAGTCGTTTCTAAAGTATAATAGAAGAGGATCTGTCTTTTGTATAAATAATGCATTTAATGCATTGTTTTTTAACCGGATGGTATCTGTCAGAGCATGGAGAAGAAGATAAACGATTAAGAGGTGAAGAAAATGGCTGTAAAAAAGAAAAATGTAAATGAAACAGCAGACAGGCTCCTCAATGAAGGAAAAGGCGTATTGAGGCTTGCACCGGCATGGGTACCACGTTCTTTCTGCCGCCCTGCAAGAAGGATAAAGCTGCATCCCGATGATTATTATGTACTTGGATTGAAGCGGGGGGGAATAGATGAAAGATGGTTTTCTTCAACAACTCCTGCCGACAACGGCCCCGGAACTCCTGAAGATGAAGGCCTGAGCTATGCAGTGTCTTCAGACGGCAGAGAAAAGGTGCTGCTGAGAGATGCCGTTGAAAGTCAAAAAGGGAAGCTCATAGGAAGCACCCTATGGGAAAAATATGGTAAGTGGCCGATATTCTCCAAATATTTTGACAACCTTGGACCTCTTCCTCACCACATACACCACAATGACGAGTATGCGGCAAAGGTCGGGGAATCCGGAAAGCCTGAAATGTATTTTTTCCCGTCACAGCAGAATAACTATGGCGGGGAGTTCCCTTTTACGTTTTTCGGTATAAATCCTGAGGTGACCAAAGAACAGGTTCGTAAATGCCTTGAAGATTTTATTAAGGGAGATAACAAATTACTTGATATATCAAGGGCGTACAAATTAACTCTTGATACCGGATGGGACGTCCCGCCGGGTGTGCTTCACGCCCCGGGCAGCCTTTGCACATACGAGCCCCAGTTTGCAAGTGATGTTTACGCCATGTACCAGTCTGTGCTTTATGGCGGACATACAGTGCCCGAAGAACTGCTCTGGAAAAATTGTCCGGAGGATAAAATCGGTGACTTTGATTATCTTATGGAAGTCATGGACTGGGAGATGAATACTGATCCTGATTTCAGCAGGAATCATTTCATGGCGCCGGTGATAATAAATGATAATGATGAATATTGTGAAGAATGGATATGTTATAAATGTAAAACAGTATCTGCCAAAAGACTTACGGTATATCCGGGAAAGAGTGTGAGAATAAAGGACAAAGCGGCCTATGGATTTATATTGATCCAGGGAAGGGGAAGTTTCGGCCGCTGGGATATTGAAACTCCAACACTGATAAGGTACGGCGAACTGACAAACGATGAGTTTTTTGTTTCGGCTGACGCGGCAGCAGAGGGTGTGAATATCGTTAATACTTCGAAAACAGAGCCCCTGGTAATGCTTAAGCATTTTGCCGAGAATCCTGAGCTGAAGTTTTAGTTTTGTTATCTTACAAAAGCGGTTATTGTCATTGCGATCCCGGCATAGAGAGCACTTTGGGCAACAGCAGCAGGGATACTTGACTGCAGATATACTTCTTTACGGAAGCCCGCCTTTATTATAAGTGACAGCAAATATTTCAGCAAGACAGACAGGACAGCGTATGTGATAAAGGATACTGCAGTTATAAGGAGAAGCTGTATAAATCCGAATTCAGTCTGAAACGCTGTAATGCTGCCGATCAGATATTGCAGAGAAAGTAAATATCCCGCCATAACAATACTCGCAGCAGTGTTCCTGTCAGTAAATATGACCTTGTTCGCAGAAGTTTTAGGATGTATAAAAAGTCGAAAAAATATGTACCCCAGCAGGGTATATATAAGTATGTTGCTTACCCTTAGAGCTGAAACCATAATATAATCCGCGTCTATATCTATGAACCGTATGATGTTGGCAGCTATCCAGGTGACTGTAAGGGAGTAAAATGCAGCGGCAGTGTTGCCGGAGCTGAATATTTCCGTGGAAAGGTCATACCTGACACGGCCGTTTTCAGTATAAACAGGAGGAAGAAATATCCTTGCAGCATATTTTGCTATCAGAAGGAATAAAATGTACATCAATGTATAAACAAAACAGACAATGAAGTCAAACAGGATCTTTTCACTGGCAGGACCAGCTGTGGCTTTGGCTGTCAGAAAGAGGACCGGGAGAAGGAAAGCTCCTGAAAATTCTATCCAGGCGGCATAATTGCTTTTCTCGAGAAGGACCTCGTTTATGCTTATATTTCTGAATAATATCCGGCTGTAAATGACCCACGCAAAAACATAACCAAGAGTTATGATGAAAGCTGTAAAAAGGAATTCATTGAGAAAAAATACTGCAACATCTTTTATATTCATCAAATAATCCTCCAAATAATCAATAATACTTCTGCCTGACCGAATATCTCCTTCTTAAAGCACTGCCGGGCATATGCCTTATCAGCAGGATCAGTGCCGCGATTATAAGAGCTATGGTAAAAAGCATTGTGAATGAATTGCCTGACTGAGACATGTATTTCGAGGTAAAGTAAATCCTGTCAAGATGCCTTGCTATGTATTGCTCAGAAAACTGGAGATCGGCACTGAAGACCTGCTCAAGCATTAATGCGTCAGGCGTTGAACCTGACTGCATCATCGATTTGACGGCAGAATCTCTTGCTTCAAAGTCAGCCTGATTGAAATATTCCTTATAGGGCGCGATTTCATCCCAGTGGTTGAACCAGAACTCATCCGATGCCCTCAGTAAAAACCACATATCCCAGGGGCCGATATAGACTGAACCATATGAGAAGGGCCCGGAAAAAACAGAGTAATCCGGACGTATACGAAGAGGCAGCTTATCATAGGCAGCTATGCGGGAAGGCTTATCTGCAAGGGACGATTCGAATGCGGTTTTATCAGGCATTTTATAAAGGGTGACAAGTCCATTCGAAAGAGATTCTGCCTGAAGAGGCGTTAGTTCCTGAGGATAAATATGATATTCGCTGTTCAGGGAGAGTGAAGTATAATGGTCCAGCATATACAGTGATTTTTGAAGATCGGTCTTTGACTTTACTCTGTCTTGCTCAACAAGCCCCGTGAGGAAAAATGTCCTGATGCCGTCTGAAACAACAGGAGGTCTTCCGCTTATGCCGAACAAAGATGCCCTGCTGAAAGCCGATTCTGATGAAGCTGATGCGGGGTAAGTAAAATATGACGTTGGAGGGACCAGTTTGCCATTTCTTATCTGGACCATCTCAGGGATTGCGAAAATCGTTGAGACAGATAGAATAAAAATCAGACAAATGACAGAAAATACAGTCCAAAATCCAAGGCCTTTTATTCTGCTAAACACTCCGGATCATCAGTCCTTTCAGGTCCTAATCTCTCTTGACCATTTGCATACCGACCATTTCTAATATTAGCACACATATAAACCAATCACAACCGACGTGAATATCTGAATATATTTCGCAAATAACCTTCTATGATGAAATATCATTAAATTTTCTTTAATCGCAATAAATTTCTGCGGCAGGCATTGACAGCACAATAATAACAATATAGTATTGTGTATAGATGTTTATATTGTTTGTTATGAACATCTATATGTTAGTAATGAACACCACTGCTGAATGGTGAAAAAAGTAAAGCAAGAGTCTGGAGGATCATGGGTATCGGGATAAGACGGGAAAAGATCAGGGAATATCTGTTGAACTGCGGCGAAGCCTCATTTACGGAACTCAGGGAAATTTGCCCGGATGTTTCGGATATGACCATCCGGAGGGACCTGGCTTATCTTGAAGGACAAGGCTTTATAATCAGGACCAGAGGCGGCGCAAGAGCTTCCGGCCCTGTCAATGGTATAAATGGCATAAAGGAAGATATTTACAGTAAGAGATCAGGTATAAATGTAGAAGCAAAAATGAAAATCGGGATGAAGGCCCTGGTGCATTTCGAAACAGGAAGGGCTATTTTTGTGGATTCGGGCACGACGACCATGTGCATGGTAAAGATGCTCCCCGACGAAAATTATTCCATAATAACAAGTGCGCCGAATATATGCATGGATTTAATGAAAAATATGAAGCCTGCTGTAACGCTGGTCGGAGGGAAAGTGAGCAGGGACAATGTTTCGGCATCAGGAGAATATTCATTGAAATTTATAAAAAACATCAATATCGACATTGCTTTCATGGCTGCTTCGGCATTTTCCCTTAAGAGCGGATTTACCAGCGGTGATTATTATGAATGTGAGCTTAAGAAAGCCGTGATAAGAAAGGCAGGCAAAGTAATAATGCTGATGGACGCCGGCAAAGTAGGCAAAGACATGCCATACACTTTTGCCAGACTAAGGGATATCGACATTTTAATTTGCGACAGGCCGCTTCCGGGAGAAATCGTGAAAGAGGCGAACAGCTGCGGAACAAAGATAGAATAATCGGCAGGAAAGACAGCAAGACAGAAAACTTTAGAAACGAACAAAACTTTAGAAATGAACAAAGAGAGGCGGGATTATGGCGATGAAAACAAAGGCGGTAAGGCTTTATGGAAAAAGAGACCTCAGGCTGGATGAATTTGAGCTTCCTGCAATCAAGGAAAATGAAATACTGGCCAGGATCATATCAGACAGCGTATGCATGTCTTCGTACAAGGCGGCTGAGCAGGGCAGTGAGCATAAAAGGGTGCCTGATGACATAGATAAAAATCCTGTAATAATCGGGCATGAATTCTGCGGCGAGATCGTCGAAGTCGGAGAAAAATGGAAAGGCAGCTTCAAAAGGGGCGGAAAATTTTCAATACAGCCTGCCATAAACCTTGAACATGATCCATATGCAGCCACGGGATACTCATACAGGTATATCGGAGGAGCTGCGCAATACATAATCATACCAAATGAATTTATGGAAAAAGGATGCCTGCTTCATTACAACGGCGATGCATTTTTTTATGGATCTCTATCAGAACCAATGTCATGTATAGTCGGGGCATTCCACGCAAACTATCATACTGTTGCAGGTAACTACATACACAGCATGGGGATCAGGCGCGGCGGCAATATGGCGATACTGGCCGGAGTTGGCCCGATGGGACTGGGGGCTATTGATTATGCAATACATTGTGATCTGAAGCCATCACTCCTGGTAGTTACGGATATAGATGAAAACAGGATCAGGAGGGCTTCCGAAGTCCTTCCTGCCAGTGAAGCAGCTAAAAACGGAGTTAAACTGCTTTACGTAAATACTGCCGGTATATCTGATCCGGTTGCGTATTTGATGGGATTGACAGGAGAAGGGAAAGGTTATGACGATGTTTTTGTGTTCGCACCTGTGAAACCGGTTGTCGAGCAGGGCGATAAGCTGCTTGCCCGGGACGGATGTCTGAATTTCTTTGCCGGTCCTACCAATAAGGCGTTTTCTGCTGAATTTAATTTTTATAACGTTCACTATAATTCTACACATGTGGTGGGGACAAGCGGAGGAAATACCGACGACATGAAGGAGTCCTTGAAAATGATGGAAGAAGGACTTATTGATCCATCAGCTATGATCACACATATCGGCGGTCTTGACAGTGTTGTGGAAACTACCTTGAATCTGCCCGGGATACCTGGCGGCAAGAAACTGATATACACAAATATTTCAATGGAATTGACGGCAATAAACGATTTTAATGAAAAAGGCAGGAGTAATCCGGTCATGAAAAGACTGGCTGAAATCACAGAAAAAAACAGAGGCCTCTGGTCGCCGGAAGCTGAAAAATTCCTGCTTGCCAACGCCAAACCTATATGAACCTGGAGTAGTATAAGCTTTAGTAAATAAATCTGCCTGGAGGTAAAAAATATGGCTATGCCTGTAATAATGCCCAGACAGGGGCAATCTGTTGAAAGCTGTATAATAACGAAGTGGCACAAAAATGAAGGTGATATTGTCAAGGAAGGCGAGCTTCTATTCAGCTATGAGACCGACAAGGCTGCATTTGAGGAAGAAGCTAAAGCAGAGGGCACTTTGCTCAAAATATTTTATGGGGAAGGCGAAGATGTCCCGGTTCTTGTAAATGTATGTGTTATAGGAACTCCCGGAGAGGATATATCATCACTGAAAGGCAGTGACGGAGAAGCCCAGATACCGGATGGCAGCCAGAAAGGCGTAAGCTTGAACGGCAGGGCAGCAGACGATGAAAATGCCGGCGAATCAGCATCTGTTTTGAAACAGTCTGATACCGACATAGCAGGTGTTGGCAGTAAATCAGGACATGCCGCGATCTCTCCAAGAGCCAGGAACAAAGCCGCAGCCGGAAATATTGATATAAGACTGGCTGAACCGACAGGTCCGTATGGAAGAATAATTGAAAGGGATATCGACAAAGCAGCAGAAAAGGCCGGTTTTTTTGAAAGAGCATCGATCAGTGATGATGATATTGCCGGAAGAACTGTGTCGGCTGCCG
>JAQUNY010000046.1 GCA_028717405.1 Eubacteriales bacterium | reverse complement strand
CCCTGTTTAATGAAGAACCACTCCAGGGAACCCCTGAAGGAAGAAATATTTTCCGGCGAATGAAAAGTCTTGTCCTGAAATTGGATGACACCCGTCTGATTACAGGCGCAATGAATGGCGGAATAAGTGTTGATGAAGGCGCTGCGCTCGAAATGGATATTACAGGCATTAATTACAACATCAAAGGCATCCCTGCATTTCATGAAAAATATCCCGGGCAGCCACTGGTTGGTTCTGAAAATAACAGCGCTGTTTCAACACGGGGCTGTTACAGGTCTGACAGGGATAATGAGCATGTTCTCAATAATTATGATGAGGAAGTTGTCCCCTGGGGACAACAGATAAAAACAACATGGGATTTTACCAGAAAAAATGACTATATGGCAGGGATTTTTATCTGGACCGGTTTTGATTATAGGGGAGAACCCACGCCATTCACATGGCCTTCAGTCTCATCGCAGTTTGGTATCATGGATACCTGCGGTTTTGCCAAGGAATCATTCTATTTTAATAAAGCATGTTTTACTGATGAGCCGATGCTTCATCTCATGCCTCATTGGAACTGGAATGCCGGTGACATGATATGTGTAATGACAATAACCAACTGTGATGAAGCCGAACTCTTTCTGAATGGAGAAACACTCGGAAGGAAATCATCTGATGTCTGCTCGCAGTGTGAATGGTTAGTCCCGTTTGAAGCAGGTATCCTGCAAGCTAAAGCATATCTGAATGGCAAGGAAGTTATATCCACAGAAACAAGGACCACCGGAAGACCTGTGAGAGTCAGAATAGAACCTGACCGTGCAAATATTATGGACGATGGTGCAGACACAGTGCCCATCAATATATGTGCTCTGGATGCAAACGGATTGGTTGTCCCAACTGCTTCAAATTTTATACGTTTCATTGTTGAAGGTGACGGTAAAGTGCTTGGCACGGGAAATGGCGACCCAAACTCCCACGAGGCTGACAATGCGCCTGAACGGAGCCTTTTTGCGGGATGGTGTCAGGCATTGATACAATCCAGTGTTGGAGCAAAGGCCCTTAAAGTAACTGCCGTATCCGAGGGACTTATCAGCGACACTATAATATTTGAGGTAAACAAGGTTGACAAACCTGAATACATTTACGCGACTGTAAATCAACAGATAAATGGATGGACGGTATCGGCCGGCAGCTTTGATACTGAACCGGATGCATTAATGAAAATTGCCGATAATGACATGAATTCGTTTGAACCAGTTACTTTTGGCAGCAAGTACCAGGCTGACTTTAAAAGCGGATACAAAATCTACCGCACGTTTATAAAGATCCCGAAATCTGCGAATCCTGAGGATGAGCATCTGTGTGAAATCAAATTCGGTAAATTGACCTGTGAATCAGCTGCAGTATATGCTGACGATAAGTTGATCTACTGTGGGAATCCTGCAGAAGACAGCTCTCTTTCATTAGCCTTTGAAACAATTCCCGATGCCAGGACAGAACTGCGGGTTTTGTTAAAAGCAAAGGAAGGAACTGCTTCAGGTATCAGGAATGAAGTCAAATTAAGTTCAAAACAGATATGATTGCCAAGTGCTGTATTCTGCATTCATAAACAAGGATCTGGCCTATATTGTTTCTGCCAAAGGACTGACTTTGCGCGCTTCCATAATTTTTGTATAAATGTACCAAACACGGACTTTTTCACTTTTTCATTATATGTTAAAATATAATAGAAATGGTGAATTCATGCTCAAGAATTATTTCATAAAATTAGTGAATGACATTAGGAATGTCTATAGCATCGATAGGTTTTTATGTAAGATAAAAGATGGAAGAATCATGTGCTATAATTAATCGGAGACATTATGTAATAAGAAGACTGACTACACATGGCGACACTTGGCGGTGCGAGAACAGGGCACTCCACGACGCCCGGACTCAAGGAGGGGACAATGGCAGAACCGGAACGGCGGATGAACAGGATTACCACAGAGATAAATGTTGGCGCGACTGAGCCTTTTAAACTGCTGCACATCAGCGATACCCACCTGACTCTCGCTGATGAAAGGGAGATCCAGCGGAAACTTGATCTCGCTGAAAAAAGAAAGCCTCATTTTAAAACTGCCGAAAGTGATTTGCTGGAAGCTGAGAATATCGCTAAAGAAACAGGGGCTATTATGGTCCATACCGGAGATATTATCGACTTTGTATCGTATGCCAATCTTGAACGCGCAAAGGAGTTTGTTGATAATACTGACTGTTTTTTTGCAGCCGGGAACCATGAGTTCAGCCTTTTTGTCGGAGAGGCGTTTGAAGATGCAGAATATAGAAATCAAAGCCTGGAGAGGGTGCAGGAAGCATTCAGGAATGACATACGTTTTTCATCTAAAAAGGTCAACGGGGTAAATCTGATAGCAATCGACAATTCATATTATCGTTTTGAGCCATTTCAGCTTCAGGCTTTAAAGGCTGAGGTGAGTTTTAATATGCCTGTCATCTTGCTGCTTCATACGCCGCTGTATGAACCGGATCTCTATAAAAAGAAAATAGCGAACGCCGACAGCGCCTTCCTTGTTTCCACGCCAACAGAGCTGATGTCCGCATACACGGAATATAGGTTTAAACAGCAGTTGGCAGACGAAATGACACTGGAAGCAACTGAATATATAAAAAACGAATTGCTCATAAAAGCCATTATCTCGGGGCATCTGCATTTTGACTATGAAGGTAAAGTCACTGACAGGCTTCCTCAATATGTCACCGGCAAAAATACCGCCCGTGAAATAATAGTCACATGATTTTTATGCAAAAGACGAAAGACTGAAGACGAGAAGACAGGGTTTAGGAGACAGGGGACGGCTCGAGACAAAAAGACAGGGGACGGTTCTGTGTCTTGTTTTTGCACTTACGATAAACAAGACACAGAACCGTCCCCTGTCTTTCAGAACTGTCCCTTGTCTTTGACCTGTCTTTCTCGCATGTTGACATATAATCACGTTAAGGAGTAGAATTAAATCAAACGTTTGACCAAAAAAATGAAAGGAGCCGGGGACAGGTTGACTACACTCAAGGATGTCGCAGAAATGGCGCATGTATCCGTCAGCACTGTGTCTTACGTTTTGAACGGGAAGAAAACAGTTCGGCCTGAAACCCTCCTGAAAATCAATGCCGCCATTAAAGAACTGGGCTATTATCCCAATCAGATCGCAATCGGGTTAAAAACAAAACGGACATATACCATAGGCGTGATACTGCCTGACATCTCAAACAGCTTCTATGCGGACATAATCAAAGGAATTGAAGATACTGTGCACTTATCCGGGTATAGTGTCATTCTCTGCAATACGGAAAATGATGAGAACCGGGAGATGAAATACCTTAATACGCTGCTGGGGAAAGACATTGACGGCCTTGTATTTATCGGGACAGGCAAAACAAAGGACATATCGGGCAAATTCGGCAGCAGGCCGGTTGTACTGGTTGACAGGAAATTCGGGAATGAATTCAGTTCTGTCAGCGTCAATAATATACTGGGAGGATACCTGGCCACAAAACGGCTGCTTAGGGATAGCAGCGACATCATATTCCTGTCCGGGCCCGCTTCGGTAAATACCATTTCCGAAAGGAAAATTGGGTACAGGAATGCTTTGGTTGAAGCAGGTGTCGCCTTTAATGAGGATAATGTGATTGAATGTGATTTCACATATGACGGAGGATATAACGCGATTATCGGTATCCTTGCTGAGCACAGGAGAATTCGGGCTGTTTTTGCCTCAAACGACGAAATAGCTCTTGGAGCAATGCGTGCCATGATTGAAAACGGTGTAAAGATACCTGATGAGGTGAAGATTGTGGGATATGATGACATCAGGCTGGCAGCCATGTACACACCGGCATTGACAACGATCCGTCAGCCGAAATACAAGATGGGGAAAAGGGCCGGTGAACTTATATTAGATATGATTATGAATAAAGGAGGAGAACCAAAACAGGTGGTCTTAGAACCGGTCCTGGTGGAAAGGGAGACGACATGATTTAAATGTGATTATACGGGTATGTATTTGTGACTGGAAGTCAAACGTTTAACTGGAATTAAGTCAAGGACAGAAACAATTGCGGCTGCCTGTTATGATAGATGCAGCAGCAATAGAAATATCAGCTGCAACAGCGGCAGCGGATGTGACAGCGACAACAGTAATAACAGTAGGGGGCAGACACAGCAACAACAGCAGCAGCAGACGCAGCGACAGATGAAGTTGTACAAATAATATTAAGCGGCTGTACAAATAATATTAAAAAGGGAGCAATAAATCGATGAATAAAAAAGTATTTCCACGAACTACCGTAGGGGGCGCATCAGTTTCAAGAATGATTATTGGAACAAACTGGATACTCGGATACAGCCACAGGTCGGCTGCAGCAAACAAATCTATACACTCATTGAATGATACGGGCGACAACAGTTATAACATGCTGCTCAAATTCCTGGCTAATGGCGTCGACACCATTATGGGGCCTTTTTCGTCAAGCCGCGCAAAAAATGTCATGGCAGATCCTGTAGAGCATTTGCTGGAGGCCATAAAGCGAGCTGAGGATGCTACCGGGCAAAAAATCATAATTGTCGACACGCCCAATATTCCGGTGGATGACAATACAGAGGCCCGGCACGCGGCGGAAACGATCATAAAAAGGAGCAGAGAAATCGGCTCGACCTTCTGTCTGATACACCATGCAGCGGCAGAACAGCTTGTGAATAAAAACAAACAAACTCTTGACCGTCTTCCGGATTACCTGACAATGATAAGGGATAATGGCCTTATACCAGGCTTGTCGGCACATATGCCGGAACTTGTCGTTTACAGCGATAAGAATGGGTACGATGTGGAGACGTATATACAGTTATATAACTGTATGGGCTTTCTGATGCAGATAGAGGTTGAATCGGTCAACAGGATAATCTGGAATGCAAAGAAGCCCGTCATGACTATAAAACCTATGGCAGCAGGCCGTGTAACACCATTTGTCGGGCTGAACTTCTCATGGTCCACGATCCGCCCGTGTGATATGGTTACTGTAGGATGCATGACACCGGATGAAGCGGAAGAGGACATTGAAATCTCATTTGCCAATTTTGAACACCGCAGGCCCGATCTGGCCGGAAGAGGCAGTCCCGCCGGGACAGTTCTTACTAAGTAGTAGCTGAACATGACCACGACGCAGTCAGGATAATCTTTGACTGCTGTGGAGAGGCAGCTGGGAAAGCTGTTGGCAGGCCGGGTCAAAGATGGCAAACAGACAGACTGCCAGACAGCCAGACAGACTGCCAGACAGCCAGACAGACTGCCAGACAGCCAGACAGACTGCCAGACAAATAGTAAGGATATATTGTCAGTGTTCCGGGGACAGGCACTGTGCCTGTCCCGACGGGCAAAATCTTGCTTTCAGTCTTATAAGTTATAACGTAAGTGTTGTGCTGAGGTTTTTAATAGTGACTTTAAATTCACCTGCTTCAACTGAGCGTTTCATGTTGCCATCAATGAAACTGAAATCATCCCATCCCAGTACAAACAAAACTTTTTTCATTTTACCAGGCATCAGGGTTACTCTCTCAAAACCCCGAAGAGCCCTTACAAATGGAGTAATGCTGCACACAAGGTCGCTGATAAACAGCATTACAACATCACTTCCTTTACACAATCCGACATTTTTCAGGGTAACAGAAATGTGAACCTGTATCTTTGTTCCCTTCGGAATTAATACAGATGAGGCTAAAGCTGAATCTGAAGCCGAAATACCGTTAATTGGAACTGCCATGTCACCAACAAAGATTGATTCCACAACCAGATTACTGTATTCAAATTTTGTATAACTCAAGCCATAACCAAATTCGTACAAAGGCTCAGGTGTGTCAAATACATAATCACGACCCGGGATTTCCCTTGTACCACGCTTACGGTGGTACCCCCTTGCGGACACCTTGTAATTATAGTAGCATGGCAGATTTCCCACTGAACGCGGGAAACTTATCGGAAGCCTGCCGGATGGCTCGGTATAACCAAACAAGATATCTGTAAGAGCATTGCCGCCTTGCTCTCCAGGATACCATGCCTGTATTATGGCCGGAATATTGTCTTGTGCCCATGTGATAGCATAGGGCCGCCCTGTGATGAGTATAAGGATAACCGGAGTACCTGTTGAGTAGACTTTCTCAAGAAGCTCCTGCTGGCGTCCGGGAAGGTCAAGGCTGCCGACATCAAAACCTTCTCCACAAGTCACCGTGACAGTTCCTTTTGTGCCTTCGTCTCCCCAACCGACTCCTCCGTGGAAACAACTGTTGTCGCCCAGCGCCAGAACAGCTACATCTGAACTTGCTGCGGCGTCTGCGGCATATTCGATTTCTTCGTCGCTTCCCGCCCCAAAAGAGCAGCCTTGGGCGAAATTTATCCGGACATTGCCGCCGATTTTGTCGGCCAGGGCTTTGTAAAGTGTAACGGCTTTTTCGTAGGCAGACCGTGCCGTATAATCGCCCAGCTGCGGAAAAGCTGCAGAAGGTCCTATGAGGGCTATACTTTTTATTTCAGCTTTATTGAGTGGCAACAGGCTTTTCTCATTTTTAAGAAGAACAATGCTTTCACAGGCTGCCTTATACGCAAGAATAGCCGATTTGGCCTTATGCATCGATTTCTTAGGATTATCATCAGCATAAGGATTCTCAAAAAGCCCCAGCCTGAATTTACATAACAATATACGTCTCACAGCGGTGTCAATAAGAGCTATATCAACTATTCCCTGAGATGCAGCCTTTTCGAAATCTTCGCCGAAGCCGCAGTTTGTTGGAGCTTCCATATCAACTCCGGCTTTCAGAGCCTTCATCCCTGCCTCAAGATTGTTTTTTGCTATATGGTGCATTGTAACTAAAAGCCGCAGAGCCCCATAATCAGAAATGGAAAATCCATCAAAACCAATTTCATTACGCAATAAATCCGTCAGTAAAAAACGTGAGGCATGTACAGGAACACCATCCAGTTCACTATATGCAGGCATTACACACATTGCTCCGCCCTCAATGAAGGCAGCCTCAAACGGAACAAGCATAACTTCGCGAAGCTCACGTTCTCCTGCATGGACAGGTGCCATATTAATTCCGTTCTCCGGAGTTCCATGTGCGACATAATGTTTTGGACAAGCTGCAACACCATGGGATTGTAATGCTTTAATATACTCTGTGCCAAGTCTGGAAGTAAGATAAGGATCCTCGCCATAATTTTCTTCAGTTCTTCCCCAGCGTGGATCACGTGAAATATCAAGATTGGGAGCATATGTAACAAACACTCCCATTGCGCGCATTTCTGTCCCGATGGTATCTGCAATATCATGTATCAGATTGCGGTCAAAAGTCGCACCAAGACCTATTGCCTGAGGGAAAACAGTCGCACCGTCACATTTGAAACCATGTATCGATTCACCCATCATAAGAAGCGGTATACCAAGACGTGTCTTCTCAAGCATATATTGCTGCATTTTGTTTATTGAAGCGGCATTAAGATCGTCAGTGTCATATGTACCGCCAACTCCGTATGGGTATTTGGTAGTAAAGCTGTCTCCGTTAAAATCCTTATTAACGCTCTTAAAGAGGCGCATCTGTGCTATCTTTTCTTTTAGTGTCATCTGTGAAAGAAGGTCCTCAGCACGGCTTTCAGGCGTGCAGAGCGGATTTTTGTATATTCTGCCCATATTTTCCATTTCGGCCTCCCGGCTAGAATTTTTTATTCGACTTTTTTTGGAGCCCTCCGAGCATATTCACGAATGAATTCTGTAGGCGAATAGCCTGTCATATTATGAAAAGCCCTGCTAAAATGATAAATACTGTTGAATCCTGTTGCATCAGATACATTAGATATCGAACCTATCTCACTTAAAAGCATGTCTTTAGCTTTTTCAATACGCTTTATCTGTAAGTATTTCATTGGAGAAATACCGTATTTTTCGGTAAAAATCTTCCTGAAATATACTGTACTGATACCGGACTTGGTGGAAAGCATATTATTTGTAATTTCAGGATTATTATAATTTGCCTCAAGGTAATCTATAGAAGGGCGTATTTGCTCAAATTTGTAGCCCGGGCAATAAGGGGACAGACTGGTATCATTGAGAAGTGAAAACATTTCGTATAGACCGGCCATGCATTTAAGTTTATATGATTGCTTCTTAAACGTCCACAGGTTATCTATGTGGCGGTATATGCTCAACAAACCTGCAATATTGGGGACTCTGAAGCTGAAAATTTCAGGAGTTTCAAGAGGTGGGGAAATTTTAAAGTCAACCATAGGACATATGCATCCACTCTCACATATTAATGTGTAATTGCCGTTTGTAGGCAGCATAAGCACATGATTCGGGTCGGAAACATATGATTTACCATGATGATTGTAAATAACCCTGCCTGAGGGACAGAAAACCAGTCCCATTCGGGGTCGGTCTTTAATTGGCCTTACCAAGCCCTTTTCAAGAGGGATTGATATAAAATATACTATTTCAGTTATTGTAAAAACGGAGAGATCAATACTAACCATAACAGATAAACTCCATTCCCGGAATGTTTATCAATAGAATCAAATGAGATTTCAGCTTTCAATATGAATATATCAGTGACGACGCAGAAAAACAATACAAGCAAAGAAAACAATATGGTAGTAATATCATTTATGATAAAAGATAGCATAATGGATATTTATACTGTGCAAAGGTTCTGATAATATGCAGACAGAAACAGAAACAGAAACAGAAACAGAAACAGAAAAAGAAAAAGAAGCAGAAAAAGGAATGTGTGGATGTATGGATATGCAAAAATAACAAGCTGGCAGGAGGAGCGGATCATGTACAAAGTATATATAACCGATACCATATTTGAGAATATGGAACCTGAGACAGAGATACTTGCTGAGATAGGAGCAGAGGTAATATCCCTGAACTGTACAAACGCTGCAGAACTGAAAGAGAAAGCCAAAGATGCAGATGCACTTCTTAATACTTACCTTCCGGGTATAGACGGTTACATAATGGATTCGATGAAGAACCTTAAAGTTATTGTGCGTTATGGAATAGGAATAAACACCATAGATATTGGAGCAGCTACAAAAAGAGGGATACAGGTCGCGAATGTTCCCGACTATTGCCTTCATGAGGTATCAGATCATGCAGTAGCCCTCGCATTGGATCTTGTGCGAAAAATAACCATGTCAAATACAAGAATAAAGAAAAATCAAGATTACAGCCTTGCCTATCTGAAACCAATAAGGGGTATGCAGAGAGCGATTGTAACGATAATCGGATTTGGCAGGATAGGTAAGCTGATAGCCACAAAACTGGCGGGATTTGGTTGCAGTATACATTTTTACGACCCGTTTTTAGAAAAAGACTATTGCAATGACGGGCTTCTTGTCCGTAAATCAAATTTTAACGAAACAATCGAGAATTCCGATATTATAATAATACAGGCGCCAAGTACAAAAGATAACTATCATATGCTTGATGCAAAGGCATTCAGTCGTATGAAGAAAAAACCGTATATTATAAATACGGCAAGAGGTGAACTTATTGATCGCAAGGCTCTGGTTGAAGCACTGAAGCAAGGATCAATATCAGGAGCAGCCCTTGATGTTGTGGAAAATATGCCTCCTGTGAAGGCGGACGATGAACTGCTCCGGTTTGATAATGTAATACTGACACCACACTCGGCATGGTTTTCCGAAAATGCGCTGACTCAGCTTCAGAGGCTTGCAGCAGCTGAAGTTCTTCGTGCATTGAAAGGGGAGTGGGTCAGGTCGCTTATCAATCCTGAGGTAAAGAAAGTCGGATTGGTGATTTAGCTGAAATCAATGGAAACCATTCAGCGCAGTGGAATCAGATATAACATCGATAAGATATAACTTCGAAAGGTGAAAAAAAGGTGAATGGCTATGAAAATTGCCAGATTTGAAGTGAATGGGAGAGTTTTATACGGTTCGGTTGAGAATGGGAAATTAAGAGTTATTGATGGCGATATTTTCGGAGAATATAAAGTTACCGGAACAGAATATTGTGCCTCGGATGTAAAAATGCTGGCTCCTGTTTCTCCGCCAAATATTATTGCAATAGGTCTCAATTATAGAAGGCATGCCGAGGAAAGCAGCATGAAGCTGCCGGAGCGTCCGGTTATTTTTATTAAAACTACCAACAGCCTGGCAGGACCGGATGAGCACATCATACTACCCAAAATGGCGCCGAATGAAGTCGACTATGAGGCAGAACTGGTCGTTGTCATCGGTAAAAATGCCAGAGATGTTGAAGAAAAAGATGCAATGGATTACATCCTGGGGTATACATGCGGCAATGATGTAAGCGCGAGAGACTGTCAGCTGAGGATCGACGCACAGTGGGCGAGAGGCAAGTCGTTTGACACTTTCT
>JAQUNY010000045.1 GCA_028717405.1 Eubacteriales bacterium | reverse complement strand
AAGCAGCCAAACTTGCAGAGACTGCAGAGATGAGCATACCGCATTTCAGGAGGACTTTCAGACAGTTATACGGTGTGCCCCCGGCTGAATATATCAACAATATCAGGATAATCAGGGCGAAAGACATGTTGCGAAGCGGTATGTATTCAGTTGGGGAAGTGGCTGCAGGGACAGGATTTAAAAACATCTATTATTTCAGCAGGTTTTTTAAGAAAAACACAGGTGTGCCTCCTTCCGGATTTATGTGATATTTTTGTATTTCCCTGATTGCTTGATTTTGGGGCGCAAAAAATGATACATTATTACTTGCCGGAAGCAATACTGCTGAGTATTACGGTTGAAAAATTATCCGGCACAGGATCGTCAGAAAAATATACAGGAGGCGGCTTACACCGATAACACATTATGATGGATGAATTGAAACTTGGCGTTGTCACACGCAGCTTTGCAGGGAAATCAGACGAGGAAATCGCACAGATGATGGCTGATAACAATCTCATGTATACCGAGCTTTGCTTCACATCCAAAGAGTTCAAATATTGGGTATATAACGGGCGAAGCGACATTTCAGGAGTGACCGATGAAATGGCAGCAAAGGTTGTGAAAACATATCGCGATAAGGGGATCAGCATCACTGCGCTTGGTGTCTTCACAAACCTTATCGAGCCGGATGCGAATGAAAGGTCGGAGAATATCAGATATTTTAAAAGACATATCGACATGGCTTCGTTCAACGGGATACCATATGTTTCGACAGAATGCGGCTTTACTCCTCACCAGAGAGGCGTAAACACTGACAGGTATGAAAGTGATTTCAGCACCCTGCTGGACGGCTTCAGGGAGCTTGCGTCATATGCTGCGCCCAAAGGCGTAGCCATTGCGCTGGAGGCATGTGTGATAGACATTGTGCCCAGTGCCAAGAGATGCGCTGATTTTATAAAACAAACCGGCATGGATAATGTCAAAGTGCTGCTGGATCCGGCAAACTATATAGCCAACAGCTCGGAAGAGGACATGTTCAGGTATCTGGCTCCGAATATTGCATATTTTCATGCAAAAGACCGTAAAATTAATGCAACTAAGGGATGCTGTGTCGGAGATGGTGATATCAACTGGCCTTACTTTTTCAGCCTTTACAGGAAATACACACCTCACATACCGGTAATCATGGAATATGTCAATGCGACAAATTATCTGGAGATCGCCGGAAGGGTAAAGGATTTCTATTCCAAATCGATAATATTGCCAGGGGAGGCGAATTGTTCATGAGCAATGTTCAGATCATCAACAAATTTGGCATGTTCATACATTGGGGCATATATTCGGTAAAAGGGTATCATGAACAATACAGGGGACGGATGGGAATATCGCGCTCCGAATACAGGAATCTGATGTATGAGTTCGATCCTGTTAAATACAATCCTGATGAATGGGTCGATCTCGCGCATAATGCGGGCATGGAATATATATGTTTTACTGCCAAGCATCATGACGGGTTTTGTATGTGGGATACAAAGTATACGGATTTCAATATAATGAACACACCTTACGGCCGTGACGTGCTGAAGATGCTTGCCGAAGCGTGTGAAAGACGCGGCATGCTTCTCTCGATATATTATTCCGTTCCGGACTGGAACCATCCGAATGCATACAACCCGGCAAGTTCCCACCAGGCTGCGCCGGAGCCTTCGGACAAGCCTGATACGGCCTTATACCGTGAATATGTTAAAAACCAGATAACAGAGCTGTTGACCGGATATGGGAAGATATACACCTTATTCTGGGATATACCCCCCAGGATAAAAGACCCCAGTATAAATGAGCTTGTACGAAGGCTCCAGCCTGACATACTCATAAACAACCGCGGATATGATGAAGGGGATTTTGAGACCCCCGAACGCAAGGTGCCTGAAGGAGACAGATTTGACAAGCTGACCGAAGCCTGCCAGTCGGTGGGGCAGGAAAGCTGGGGATACAGGTCGAATGAAGACTACTACACATCCGGATTTCTTATGAAGAGTATAGACAAAATCATGGCAATGGGAGGCAGTTACCTTCTCAATGCCGGCCCGATGCCAGACGGAAGGATCGATGACCATACTGCGGCTGTTATAAGGCGGGTGGGCAGCTGGTATACAAGAGTAAGGGAAGCTCTCCAGGGAGCAGCTCCCCCGGCGGGGCCTGTTGCTGACTGGCCGCAAAAAAGCAAATATATCGTCGTAGAAAAGGGCGGGTATGTATATCTGCATTTTTACGAAGGACTGAACGCAAGCGGCGCAACATTGAAGCCTGTTACAGTACTGCCTCTTTCGGCAGTGCTGCTTAACGATATGAGCCCGATCCGGTTTTCAGTCGAAACCATGCCTTCGGTATGGGACGGCAGCACCCTGAAGACGAGGGAGGCGTACCTGCACCTTTTTGGTATACCTGCCGAGAGATTTTGTGATGAACCCCTTGTGGTAAGGCTCAAGTTTCGCGGGGACTATATGTGAAACAGTATGACGGCAATGTAGCAGCAGCTTAATGACAGCAGCAAAAAAAGTAAAATGTACAGTGCTTTGTGGAAATAATATGGACAGGAGGCAGGGTTAATGAAAATTGGATTTATCGGACTGGGCATCATGGGCAAACCCATGGCGAGAAATTTAATGAAAGCAGGATACAAGCTTATAGTATTTGACATAAAGCGCGGACCTGTTGAGGAACTTGCGGCTGAGGGCGCTCTCGCTGCAGTGTCAGCCGCGGATGTAGCTGAAAGATGCAGCATAATAATTACTATGCTCCCCAATTCGCCTCATGTAAAGGAAGCAGTGACAGGTAAGGGCGGCATCCTTGAATCGGCTGCTCCCGGGACAATTATTGTCGATATGAGCTCGATTTCGCCAATAGCGGCTAAAGAGGTACACGACGCCTGTAAAGCTGCAGGAGTCAAAATGATAGACGCGCCGGTAAGCGGCGGCGAGCCTAAAGCAGTTGACGGAACGCTTTCCATAATGGCAGGCGGCGAGAAGGAAGTATTTGATGAAGTCCGCGACATTCTGTTAAAGATGGGCTCAAGCGCGGTATTATGCGGGGGTATCGGGGCAGGCAATACCACTAAGCTGGCGAACCAGGTCATAGTAGCCCTGAATATTGCGGCTATGAGTGAGGCACTCATGCTTGGAGTGAAGGCCGGCGTAGACCCCGAAGTAATATATAGTGCTATCAGGGGCGGACTGGCAGGGAGCACTGTCCTTGACGCAAAAGCTCCGATGGTAGTGAAAGGTAATTTCAAACCCGGCTTCCGCATTGATCTTCATATTAAAGACCTGCAGAATGCGATTGATACGGGGCATGCTGTTGGAGCTCCGCTTCCTCTTTCTGCATATGCGATGGAGATGATGCAGACGTTAAAGGCTGACGGTTATGGACAGGAAGACCACAGTGCGATAGCAAGATATTATGAAAAAATCACGGGCACTGCTATTTCAAAATAATATCCCTGATTATCAAAAGGGAGTAAAGAGAGGCTATATGAAAGCAGATCATGAAAAAACTGAAAGAGTTGCGGTGATAACGGGCGCCGGGAAGGGGATTGGACGGGCAATAGCTCTAAAGCTCGCGTGCTCCGGCATTAAGATAGTAATTGCCGACATAGATGAGCGGACAGGTCTGAATACGGCTGCCGACGCTGTGGCGGAAGGAACCGAAGCCGCATTTTTCAAAGCTGATGTGTCGGATACCGCTCAGGTAGCGGCGCTTATGGAATTCGCAGCCGGACGCTTTGGGAGGATAGATATCCTTGTGAACAATGCCGGGATATTAAGCACCTCGGCCATAGAAGACGTCACAGAAGATGAATGGGAAAGGATCATGTCTGTTAACGTTAAAAGCGTCATGCTTTGTACAAAACATGTTCTCGATCATATGAAAAAGCAGAAATGGGGAAGGATAATCAACATTGCCTCAGTTGCCGGACGAATGGGCGGATTCAGCTCAGGCTGCGCATATGCAGCTTCAAAAGCTGCAGTCATAGGGCTGACCAGAAACATATCGAGGAGAATGGCCTCCTTTGGAATAACGGTAAATGCGATAGCACCAGGAACGATCGAAAGTGACATGTCAAAAAAATTCACTCCGGATGATATTGTATCGCTTGTTGCCAACATTCCCGCCGGAAAGCTGGGGAAGCCTGAACAGGTGGCTGCGGCAGTTGAATTCCTGGCCTCTGAAGGTGCGGATTTCATCACAGGCGCGGTTATTGATATCAACGGAGGAATGTTTACCGGATAGGGGAGATAAAATAATGAGAAAAAGCGAATATCTGCTATGGATGGCAGAAAATACTGAAACAATATGGTGCAATGATTCTGCATTGGAGTCTGATATCAGGGACGCCCTCTTATATGGAGCTACAGGGTGCACATCAAATCCCCCGCTGACATTTGAAGCCCTTACAACAGAGCCCTGGCTTTACAAAGAGGCGGTTAAAGCGATCCCCGGAGAGATAAAGGGCGACGACAGGGTGGTTGAGCTTATTGGTATAGTTGTGAGATACATTGCGGGATTGTTAAGAGAAACATATGACAGGACTGCCGGTGAATGCGGATATATCAGGACCCAGGTCAGACCGGAAATCAGCCGCGATGCCGATGCAATGCTGAAGATGGGAAAGATTTTTGCTTCCTGGGGCAGGAATGTAAAGGTGAAAATACCCGGGACAAATGCCGGGATGTGGGTGCTTGAGGAGCTTGCCGCCATGGGGGTGCCCACAAATCCTACTGTAAACACCACAGTTTCACAGATGACAGCTGCGGCTGAAGCATATGAGAGAGGTGTGGAGAGGGCCCGGGCGAAGGGAATAAAGCCTGCCCCCTCAACTTCGGCTATAGTTATCGGCAGGCTTCAGGACTATCTGTCGGCCCTTAATGACGAGAGAAAAGCCGGGCTTACCCGGCATGACCTTGAATGCGCATCTCTTGCGGTAGCTAAAAGGACCTGGAGAATTTTCAATGAAAAAGGGTACAGGCAAATTATAATGCCTGCAGCATTCAGATGCGCATGGCATGTTGAACAGCTTGCGGGGAGCAGAACGATGATGACCATACATCCTAAAATTCAGGAAGAAATAATCAAGGCTGAAGCCGAAGGTAATATCAGAAGAGGGAGTTTTATTGACGAGCCTGTTGATAAAGCAGTGCTGGATAAGGTAATGAAAGCCTTGCCTGAATATGAGCTCGCGTATGAACCTGATGCTCTTGCGGGAGAAGACTTTGACAGGTACGGAGCAACTGTAATGACGCTGGAGGCTTTTGACAGGACAGGCTGGCAAAGATTGAAAACGCTTTGAAGCTGCCAGAAACAAAAAAGAGACAGAAAATGATCAGAAACAGAGCAGCGACAGCAAATGAAAAGCAGAGAAGAAAGAGAAGATGGTGATAAGGCTTGGAAATGGGTGCAGATATTGAGAGGAAAACAGATGTAAAACATATCAGATACGGCGCGGCAGCATCAGAGGAGGTCCTGGGCGATAATGCACCTGTACTTTTCCAGGGAGGGCTGGCGGCTGCCGTAAATAAAGCTGCAGATATGGGATTTGACAATATCGAGATACATATCCGCAATCCCGCGACAATCGACGCGGATAAGCTTGCAGAGGAGGCACACAGGAGAAATATCGGCATATCGGCCATTGCCACCGGGCTTGAATATGTAAAAAACGGGCTTTGTTTCACCTCTGATGAGCAATCAGCAAGACAGGCTGTAATCAATAGATTCATGGAACATATCACGCTGGCATCCAAATTCGGTGCCGTTGTTTTTCTTGGGACATGCAGGGGTTCCTCCCCTGATTACAAATCACGTGAAGAATATCTCAGAAGATTTGCAAAGTGCATAGCCCCGCTTGTTGAATATGCCGGAGAAAAGGGCGTTGTTCTTGCGCTTGAACCGATAGCCTTTCATATTACAAACTTAATAAACACCACATCTGAAGCACTGGATTTCTTGCATAAATACAGATTGGAAGAAGTAAAGCTGCTTCTCGATACGCACCACATGTTTCTTGAAGACAAGGATATGGCCGTTTCTTTCAGAATGGCGGCAGGAAAAATCGCGCATATACATATTTCTGACAGCAACAGGAAATCGCCCGGGATGGGCAATATCAACTTTAGTGTCCTGGGCAGGGTGCTAAAGGAAACAGATTACCGGGGGACAGTATCACTTGAGGTGCAGCCGTACCCGGACGCATTAACTGCCGCAGCTCACGGATTGGAAAATATGAAAAGATTTATCTGACTGCGGAGGATAAACCTGCGGCAGGCAGGAGAGGAAGACGGATTGATACACACATATGAAATGAATGGATATAAAATTGCAATAGATGGCAATAACGGAAGTATACATGTTCTTGATGACATAACCTTTGACATCCTTGCAGGGAGGCAGGAGCTGCCGCCGCGGGATTATGTCCTGGGACAGCTTAAGGGTTCATATCCTGAGGCTGAGATCGATGAGGCTTATGCAGAGCTGCTGGATCTCAAAGGCAAAAGGATGCTGTTTGACACCGGGGATGCTCTGGAGGCGGTAAGATCATCTGGAGGAATGGCTGAAGGCCTTAAGGCTCTTTGCCTTCATGTAGCTCATGACTGCAATATGTGCTGTGCATATTGTTTTGCTTCCAAAGGAGATTACAATAGCGGGCGCAGCATGATGACACCTGAAGTGGCTCGCAGGGCAGTAGACTATCTGGTTGAAAACAGCGGGACAAGGAGAAATATCGAGATCGATTTTTTTGGAGGAGAGCCTCTGCTCAATTTTCAGACGATAAAGGATACTGTTTCATATGCCAGGAGTATTGAAGGCTCTCATGGGAAAACATTCTATTTCACAGTAACGACAAATGGAACACTGCTTAATGAGGAGATAACAGAATATATAAATAAAAATATGGACAATGTGGTGATCAGTATCGACGGGAGGCCGGAAATACATGACGCAATCAGGTTTGACAGGGCCGGGAAAGGCACATATGACAGGATAATGCCTGCTGCCCTCAAACTTGTCCAAAGCAGAGGAGATAAAAGCTATTACATCAGAGGAACATTCACCTCAGCGAACAAAGATTTCACAAAGGATGTCATGCATCTGGCAGACAAGGGTTTTTGTGAGATATCGCTGGAACCTGTCGTTGGTTCGGGCATGAAGCTGTTCATAAAAGAGGATGACCTGCAGGAGATCCTTGACGAATATGAGAAGCTGGCTCTGATATATCTTGATATGCTCAGAAAAGGAAGCAGGGTGAGATTTTATCATTTTGCTCTTGACCTTTACGAAGGCCCCTGCATTTATAAAAGGATAACCGCGTGTGGCGCCGGATATGAATATTTTGCAGTTTCGCCGGAGGGGCATCTTTATCCCTGTCATCAGTTTGTGGGCAGGCCTGAGTTTATAATGGGAGATATTTTTAACGGGCATATAAACGAAGGGATAAATACAGAATTTAAAAACAACAATATACTGACCAAGGATGTGTGCAAAAGGTGCTGGGCCAAAACTTTCTGCTCGGGCGGGTGCCATGCCAACGCATGGTATTCAAACGGCGACATCACAAAACCAAATGAAACCGCATGTATCCTGCAGAAAAAGAGGATCGAATGCGCCGTTATGATACAGGCGGCAATCGAAGAAGATAAAAATAAAAATCGGGAGACCGGCGTTTAAAATGGAGACCTTTGGAATTGTATGTGTGGTATGTGAAAGAAAGGCATCGCGGCGGACAGCCCTGAAAACCGGAAAAATATTACTGCCCTTGATACTGGCCTGTCTGCTGACATTTATGACCGGATGTACGGTGGAAAATACCGGCGATATTTCAAAACACAATGTTGCGGGTATAACAATTGCTGTTTCGATTATGCCTGAAAAGGCTTTTGTGGAAGCAGTGTGCATTGGGATACCCGGTATTGAGGTTCTGGTTGCGATACCTCCCGGTTACAGCCCTGAAAATTATGAGCCTTCCCCGAAGCATATCCGTGACTTGAGCAGCGCGGACATATATTTCACAATTGGAGTCAGGGCGGAGGAATATTCGATACTGCCGGCGCTGAAGGAGGAGGGAGGGCCTATGGTAGTGAGCCTTAGAGATGCCGCTGCTTCCGGATACGAGGAAATTGAAATATCGCCCGGCGAGAGAGACCCGCATATATGGCTGTCTCCGCAGAGAGCAGGGGCTATGGTAAAAGCTATCGGGGAGGAACTTTCAAAAATTGATACTTTAAACAGCAGCAAATATTCTGAAAATATGGCGAAGTATTTAAATGAGCTTGAAGAGCTTCACAATTATCTGCAATCGTTATTCAGAGAGGCCGGCAGCAGAGATTTTATTGTATTTCACCCGGCATACGGCTATCTGGCCTCAGATTACGGGCTCGTTATGCATTCGCTTGAGCAGGAAGGAAAAGAAGCCACAGCGATGCATTTGAGTGAGATGGTTGACCTGGCTCTTGAAAAGGGCATTACTACGATATTTTATCAGGCCGAAGCTGACAGCAGGCAGTCGGTTTCATTTGCTGAAGAAATCAGCGGAACAGCAGTAAAGCTGGATCCGCTTTCAGTTGATTATATTGACAACCTGAAAACAATGGCAAAGCTGATAACAGGAGGAAAGCAGGAAGCAGGTACTCCGAAGTAATTCTAATCCGCGCCTGTTAACATGAGGGAGCAGTATCGAGGAGAGCAGCATGGCGAATCAAGTCAAGGCATTGGAAATCAAAGGGCTGACAGTTTTTTATGACGATAACAGGGTACTGTCAGATGTGAATCTGGAAGTTGAAACCGGCGAATATCTGGGAATAATCGGACCGAACGGCGGGGGGAAGACAACGCTGCTGAAAGCTGTGCTGGGGCTGGTCCCAAAGGTGTCAGGGACAATAAAGGTTTTTGGAGACGGAAGCAGGAAGAGGATAGGCTATGTTCCCCAGTTTGCAGATCTTGACAGAAAATTTCCGATTAATGCTGCCGAAACTGTAATGTCAGGTATGCTTGGCGGGAAATTCAGTCTCTTCCATAAATACACATCAAGTGAAAGAAACAGGGCGGTTGAGCTTCTTGATAATGTAGGCCTGAAAAGGTTGTCAGAGAGGCAGATAGGTCAGCTGTCGGGCGGAGAGTTACAGAGGGTACTCATTGCCAGGGCATTGGCTCTTGAACCTGAAATGCTTCTGCTTGATGAACCTGCGGCCAATATTGATGCAGGCTCAAGAGACATGATCTACAGGCTGTTTGCGGATCTTAACAGAACAATGACTATAATCCTTGTGACTCATGATCTTTTTGCAATATCTTCAAAAGTGACTCGCATAGCCTGTCTGAATGTCAATCTGATATATCATGGCAAGCCTGAGCTCGACGAAAAAACAGTAAATACACTATATGGCTGCCCGGTCGACCTGATAGCCCATGGTGTTCCGCACAGGGTCCTGAAAAAGCATTCGGAAGTGGAGAGGTGAGTGCCGGTATGGCAGCAGAATTGATAAATGCAGTTGTCAGGTACAGGTTTATGCAATACGCGGTTGTGGCGTGTATTTTGATCAGCGTTGCCTGTGGCCTTATAGGAGTCATCATAACAGAGAAGAAAATGCTCATGATGGCGGGAGGAATAGCGCATACAGCTTTTGGCGGGATAGGACTGGGTTTCCTTGCAGGATTTGATCCTCTTCTCGGGGCTTTTCTTTTTGCTCTCATGGCGGCATTCGGGATCGGATGTATAAAAAGAAGGAGAAAAACCCAGGCGGATATACCGGTTGCGTTATTCTGGTCTGCGGGAATGGCGGCAGGGATACTTTTTATTGCTGTCATGCCGGGGTATCCTCCTGACATCTCATCTTACCTTTTTGGCAGCATACTCACGCTGACAACTAAAGACCTTGTAATAACGGCCGTAGCGGCAGCAGCCGTTATTCTGGTTGTGACATCACTTTTCAGTTATTGGAAGTCATTTCTTTTTGATGAGGAATTTGCAGAGGTTACCGGTATTAAAACAGCTGTAATGGACTATCTGATGCTTGCTCTGATATCTGTGACTGTGGTGGCGGTAATAAGGGCGGCCGGGATAATACTTGCCCTGACGTTGCTCGCCGCCCCGGCCGCAATTGCCGGAATGTTTACCGTAAGGCTCAGAGCACGTATGGTGGGGGCAGTTCTTGCAGGTATTGTCATTACATCTGCCGGACTGGCCATATCATATGCTGCAGACATGCCTTCGGGAGCATCCATCGCGCTGCTTGCAGCTGCAGGTTATTTCGCAGTATGGGCGGGTTTCGGCATCTTAAGGAAAGCAATGTACCGCAAAGCAGGCAGAAATTAAAGCAGGAAACAGAATATAAGTTAAGAGAAAGGGAGCTTAAGAACTATGATGAAGAACAGGAAGGCCTATCTCGATCCCGAA
>JAQUNY010000044.1 GCA_028717405.1 Eubacteriales bacterium | reverse complement strand
TGACTGCCTTTTTTGCTTTGATCATGCCCTTGAGTGAAGGGAGACGGGGCTCATTTATTTCTTTCACCACGGTTATCAGAGCCGGAAGCGCCGTTTCCACAACATCATAACCATCGTCGGTAAGCCTCTGGCACCTGATATAACCATCCCTTAGTTCCTCGATTTTCCTGACACAGGTTATATGGGGTATGCCAAGCTTCTCGGCAAGGCTGGGCCCGACCTGTGCCGTATCACCGTCAGTAGCCTGTTTGCCGCATATTATCAGATCGTAGTGCCCGATTTTGCGTACACCCATTGAAAGAGCATAGGCAGTAGCCCATGTGTCAGAGCCGGCGAAGGCTCTGTCGCTTAAAAGAACTGCGTCATCAACACCGAGGGCTATCGTTTCCTTCAGCATTTCAGCAACTGAGGGTATTCCCATACTAAGCACAGTTGCTTTTCCCTGGGTGTTTTCTTTGATGCGGATACCTTCTTCGACTGCATAGGTGTCGAATGGATTTATTATAGATTCGACGCCTTCTCTGATTATTGTATTAGTTTCCTTATTCATTTTTACTTCATTTGTTGCAGGTACCTGTTTAATGCAGATTAGTACATTCAAATTGTTATACTCCTTTCCCGGACAATTCCTTTATAAGCTCAAGAGCAATAACATTGCGCTGGATCTGGTTTGTTCCTTCATATATCTGTGTTATCTTTGCGTCACGCATCATTTTTTCAACGGGATATTCCTTCATATAACCATAACCGCCCATTATCTGGACTGCATCGGTAGTTACCTTCATTGCGGTATCCGACGCCAGAACTTTGCACATGGCAGCTTCTTTGGATATATTTTTTGCTCCGCCGTCAATATGGCGGCAGGTCTGGTATATCATGCATCTGGAGGCCTCTATCTGTATAGCCATGTCTGCAAGCATGTGCTGAATGGCCTGAAATGACGAAATAGCCTGGCCGAACTGTACGCGTTCCCTTGAATATTTCAGGGCATGCTCAAAAGCACCCTGTGCTATTCCAAGCGCCTGAGCGGCCACTCCGGGACGAGTCCTGTCAAGTGTTTTCATGGCAACTATAAAACCCATTCCTTCGCGGGAAAGTATGTTTCCGGCAGGTATCCTGCAGTTGTCAAAAACCAGTTCTCTTGTGCATGATGCCCGTATACCCATTTTATTTTCTTTTTTCCCGAAGGTGAAGCCCGGAGTCCCTTTTTCCACAATGAAAGCCGAGAAGCCTCGTGCTCCTTTAGCCCTGTTTGTACAGGCAATGATTGTGTATACGTCAGCCTCGCCTCCGTTTGTGATCCATTGCTTTGTGCCGTTGAGAACATAGCTGTCCCCATCTGAGACGGCGGTAGTCTGAATTCCTGCGGCGTCACTGCCGGCGTTTGCCTCAGTAAGGCCGAAGGCAGCAAGCTTTTTACCTGAAGCTATGTCAGGCAGATATTTTTTCTTCTGAGTGTCGTTACCAAAAAGAATTATGGGGAAAGCACCGAGTCCTGTACCCGCAAATGAAAGGGCTATACCGCCGCAAGCCCTGCTAAGCTGTTCTACGACAAGCGCCATTTCAAGAATACCGCCACCAAGGCCGCCGTACTCCTCGGATATGTATACGCCGCAGAGGTCCGAGGCTGCGAGTATTTCAACTATGTCGCCGGGGAAGATACCCTCTTCATCATATTTTATTGCTATCGGTGCAATCTTTTCATCGGCAATTTTTTTAGCGAGTTCCCTTATCATCAGCTGTTCTTCATTAAAAAAGTATTCCATTTTCAAGCAGTTCCTCCTGTTTGTTATTTAGTCCAAGAACCAGTTATTGCCTGATTACCACACTGCTTCAGCAGTATTAATACTGAATCACAGGGAGGTATTATTAATTGATAATATTATCAGGTCCTAATCTGCTTCTATTAAATATAATATATGTTGGCGATGAATGCAAGATGTCATATATTATTGTTCAGTTATTATTGTTCAGTGTCACCTGAGGTAAATGTTTTATTAAAATAAACTGTCATGCAAGCAGTTTCGTTTCATCTTAGTATTGATAAAATAAAGGTTTTGTAATAGAATAAAGTGGAATCGAATCAAACAATACTGCGTTATCGGGAAAGGGGCGAATAATATGGCATTCTTTGACAACTTGTCTAAAAAAGTTGCTGACACCGCCAGAACTGCTGCAAAAAAATCCGGCGATTTGATAGAAATCGCAAAAATCAACAGCAATATCAATTCAGAGGAAGACAAAATCGAAAAGGTATACCTTGAGATGGGTAAAGTGATTTACAGCGCCTATCAGAAGGGTGATGAATCTGCTGCAAAGTTTGCAGCACAATGTGAGCAGATAAAGAATCTTGAAGCCAGCGTTGCTGAACTCAGGAGAAGAATTCAAGATGTAAAAGGCGTTAAAAACTGCACTGTATGCGGGGCTGAACTGGAAATGGATGTCATGTTCTGCTCAAAATGCGGTTCCAAACAGGAACCGGTGGCCCCAAAAGAAGATACAGCCGGAATGAAAGCCTGCCCGGCATGCGGAGCGCTTGTCGCCGAAGGCAACGCCTTCTGCAATAAATGTGGAGCAAAAATGTCTTAACTGTTATTTTTGGCCGCTTACCGGCAAGGCTGCGAAACATCCGAAAAGGTTGATCGCAGCCTCTTTTATTTTTAAGGAAAGGGGATAAACCTGTTTGGACAAATCGTATGATGTAATAATTATCGGAGGAGGCCCTGCCGGATTCACGGCAGCAATTTATTCTGCAAGAGCCATGCTGAAAACCCTTCTTATCGAAAAATTCTTTTCGGGCGGGCAAATGGCGACTGCCGGAATGATAGACAACTATCCAGGTTTTGACGAGCCTGTCGGGGGAGCCGAGCTTGCGGAAAAAATGGAAAAACAGGCAATAAGATTCGGCGCTGAGATCATAAGAGACGAGGTTGTTGAAGTTGATCTCGAAAATGAAATAAAGACGGTAAAGACGGGTAAGGGAAAGTATGCAGGTAAGACTGTGATTATTTGTACAGGCGCTATCCCCAGGGAGCTGGGACTTAAAAATGAAACAGAATTTCGCGGGGCTGGGGTCTCCTATTGTGCAACATGCGACGGCGCTTTTTTTAAGGGGATGACCGTAGCTGTGGCAGGTGGTGGCGATACTGCCGCAAAGGATGCCATTTATCTTTCAAGGATATGTAAGAAGGTATATGTAATCCACAGGCGAGACTCGCTTAGAGCCTCGAAATGGCTTCAGGACAGCATGTTCAAGATACAGAATATTGAAATCATATGGGATTCTGTTGTAGAGAATATCAATGGTAAGTTCGGGGTGGAAAGCCTGGATATCAGGAATGTTAAAACAAACGATTTGCATGGATTAAAAACGGACGGATTATTTGTTGCCATCGGAAGCATACCGGATACCGCAGTATTTAAAGACAAAATAAAGTTGAATGAAAACGGTTATATAATAACTGATGATAAGATGCAAACAGGTATCTCCGGAGTATATGCCGCAGGAGATGTCCGGGAAAAAAATCTGAGGCAAATAGTGACGGCTGCAGCTGATGGCGCAATAGCTTCATATATGGCTGAAAGCCATTTGGGCTGATGGATAGTCATGCTGTAATAGTCAGTCTTTTGCCGGAAGAGGGTAAAGAAATGCTTGAAGAGGAAATGCTTGCAAAGAAGATATGGGCTGTTGTGGGAGCAAATACAGATCCCAAAAAATATGGAAATATGATATACAGAAAGCTTAAGCTCCGGGGATATGAGGTATATGCCATAAATCCCGGATACGAAATAGTTGATGGTGATAAGTGCTACAAAAATCTTACATCGTTGCCGAAACAGCCGGAGGTTGTCAACATGGTAATATCTCCTAAAAGGGGCGTGCCGGTCCTTGAAGAGGCGGCATCATTGGGAATAGAATATATATGGTTTCAGCCGGGGACATATAACGATGATCTGCTTGAGTTCGCCGGGAAGCTTGGGCTGAAGGCTGTCCAGGCTTGTGCTTTGGTTGCAACCAGATAAAAAAGATAAAAAAGCAGATAAAAAAATATGAAAAATATAAAAAAATATGAATAAGATTTTAAAATATTTGTTGACACAGGCAAGGCTTTAGTTATAAAATACCATTTAACCTACAGCCAGCTGATCGGCCGTGCAATGCCATATTCACGCATAAGAGAATAGATCAGGCAGAATAGAAAAGAGGAGACGAGAACAGATGAGTAAAAGTAATTACAAGAAAATCATTTTAGACGAAAAGAAAATCCCAAAAAAATGGTACAACATCCAGGCAGACCTGCCTACACCGCTTCATCCGCCGCTTAACCCCGCTACAAACAAGCCAGCCGGACCTGAAGACCTTGCCGCCATATTCCCGATGAACCTGATCGAGCAGGAAGTAAGCAGGGAGAGGTGGATTGACATTCCTGAAGAGGTGTTGGAGAAATACCTTATCTGGAGGCCGTCGCCACTGTACAGGGCGGATGCTCTTGAGAGGTATCTGAAAACCCCGGCGCGCATATATTATAAGAATGAAGGCGTAAGCCCGGCATGCAGCCATAAACCGAATACAGCTGTGGCCCAGGCTTATTATAATAAAGTTGCCGGAGTAAAGAGACTTACTACCGAAACGGGGGCAGGACAGTGGGGAAGTGCTCTCAGCTATGCATGCAACCTTTTCGGCCTTGAATGTAAAGTATATATGGTCAGGATAAGCTATGACCAAAAACCATACCGTAAGATGCTCATGAAGGTCTGGGGCGCTGATTGTGTTGCAAGCCCCAGTAATGACACAAATTTCGGAAGAAGCTATCTTAAACAGCATCCGGATACTCCCGGAAGCCTTGGGATCGCCATAAGCGAGGCAATCGAAGACTGTGTCACATCCAAGGACACAAAGTATTCGCTTGGAAGCGTACTTAACCATGTGCTGATGCACCAGACAATTATAGGCCTGGAGACGCAGGAACAGCTCAAGATCGCAGAAGACAAGGCAGATGTTGTAATAGGCTGTGTAGGCGGAGGCAGCAACTTTGCCGGTATGGCTTTGCCTTTTATAAAAGATAAAATATATGGGGACAAGGTCAATGTCATAGGGGTTGAGCCGACAGCATGCCCTACTCTTACAAGAGGCCCGTTTGCTTACGACTTCGGCGATACGGCTGCGACAACGCCGCTTCTCCCCATGCATACACTGGGACATGATTTTGTTCCGGCACCGATACATGCGGGTGGTTTGAGATATCACGGTGTTGCACCCATAATCAGCAGAGTACTTCTCGACAAGCTTATGGAAGCAAGGTCTGTAGATCAGGTTACCGCTTATAAGGCTGGTGTGACGTTCGCCCGTACGGAAGGATTTGTGCCCGCACCTGAAACCAACCACGCTATCGCCATTGCCATAGAGGAAGCGATCAAAGCAAGAGAAGAAGGCAAGGAAAAAACCATAGTAATGTGCTGGAGCGGGAATGGCATGCTCGACCTCACCGGTTACGAGAAATATTTTTCTGGTAAACTTGAAGAATATACAATGTCTGATGAAGAGATACAGAAGAGCCTGGCCTCATTGAAGGGATATCCAAAACCATAATACAAAATACGTTGACTGAAGTTTCGTTGATAAAAGAAGCCTCCCGTTGCAACGGGAGGCTTCTTTTGCGGTAAAACCGGTTTGACCGGGGATCATTACCTGAGAAAGAGTTCGATCACCGGGACTTCAACATTGGGCTTTTTGACAGGTATCTCAAGTGTAAGAAGATCATTTTCCTTCCTCAGCAGCCTGATTTCCGAGGCGTCATTGAGAAGCTGTGCATAATCGACTGTTGAGGACATCCCCTCAAGGTGGATATGCTTAAATGGCCAGCTGAAGACATGAAGATAAAGCCTGTTTGTTTCAGGATTAAAAGTAAAGCGGCAGTCTGCCGGACATTTAAAGCTGTCAGGAGCCTGGGTGCATCCGTATATTGAGCGGTTGTTGTATTTCATCCACCCGCCTATGCCTTTCAGCGCCCGTATTGCCCTGTAGTCGAGCTCACCGCGCCCGGTGGGGCCGACATTGAGAAGCAGGTTGCCTCCCTTGCTTACAGTATCGATAAGCATTTTTACAAGCATTTCGACACTCTTCCAGCTTTCTTCATCACGATGGTATCCCCATGAGCCGCTCAAGGTCTGGCATGCCTCCCAGACCACAGGCTTGCCGTCGACTTTGACCCATTCCACAGGCTGTACCTGTTCAGGGGTCTTGATATCCTGGTCGATCTGAAGACGGTCGTTTATTATGATACCGGGCTGGAGCTGCCTGATGATCGAGATGAGCTTTTCGCTCTGCCACTCGTCTTTGCCCTTGCCGGGGAATTTCTCATTACCTTTTATAGAAAAATCATACCAGAGGATGTCGATTTTGCCGAAACCGGTCAAAAGTTCTTTTGTTTGGTTATAAAGATATTCAACATACTTCTTCAGGTCTCTTCCCTTATCGGCTGCGATATAGGCCTCATTAATCCTCATTGGATGGCAGTTGTCGACCGTATATTCGGGATGATGCCAGTCAAGCAGGGAATGGTAAAAGCCCACCTTGAGGCCTTTGCTCCTGAACGCCTCCACCATGGGTTTCAGCAGGTCGCGGCCTGCAGGGGTATTCGGGGCTTTGTATTCGGAATATTTGGTGTCCCAGAGGCAGAATCCTTCATGGTGCTTTGTAGTAACAACGAAGTATTTCATACCTGCTTCCGATGCCAGATCTGCCCATAAAGCAGGATCATACAGGTCAGGATCAAAGTGCCTGAAGTATTTTTCGTAATCTTCAGTCGAAATATTTTCTCTTGATTTTACCCATTCATGCCTTGCCGGGAGAGCATAGAGGCCCCAGTGGATAAACATGCCGAAACGGGATTTTGTAAACCAGCCGGTGTCGCCTGAAGTAGGCGCAGGTAAAGGTATTGACTGTGAATAGGATGACATCGTACTACCTCCTCAAGATCTGATCGATCGATATTATTTTCATGCCTGGTAAACCTGACTCTTCTAATACTACATTATTAATGATTGATGATTTTATGTCAATATCTGATCATAGACAATGCCTCAGCATTGCGTTAGCATTGCTTTAACAGCGGCATATAATTCACTCGTTTAATTGACAAAAACAAAACGTAAAAGTATAATTAAAAAAATAAAAGAAGTTTTCAAATTGGAAATGCCGGAGTTCAGTCACAAGGAGCTGCTTGCATGGGTGTGTATATAATAAAAAGGTTGATATCCGGTGTTATTACGTTGATTGTAGTTGCAACGATGACCTTTTTTCTGATGTTCATGGTGCCCGGCGGCCCTTTTCTGGCAGAAAAAGCCCTTTCTCCACAGACACTTCAGGCACTTGAAAGCAAATACGGGCTTGATAAGCCTGTGATCGTCCAATATTTCAACTATATGAAGCACCTGGCGCAGGGAGATCTTGGAACATCTCTCAAACAGAGGGGCAGAGATGTCAATGACATTATCAGGATAGGTTTCCCGGTTTCCGCAAGGATAGGCCTCATAGCAGTGACTATTTCTCTTTTCTTTGGAATAAGCCTGGGCTCCATGGCAGCTGTAAAAAGAGGAAAGCTGACTGACAATATTATCATGGTAATTGCAACAGCAGGCATAGCTGTACCCAGCTTCGTCGTTGCCACCGTCCTGCTGTTTTCTTTCGGGGTCAGACTTAATCTGCTTCCTACTGTGGGGCTTTCAACACCTTTACATTATATTATGCCTGTAATAGCGCTCTCATTGTATCCGACAGCCTATATTTCCCGTTTGATGAGGTCAAGTATGCTGGATGTGCTGGGACAGGATTATATGAGGACAGCAAAAGCCAAAGGATTGTCATGGTTTGTGATGCTTTTCAAGCACGCGCTCCGCAACGCAGTGCTTCCGGTCGTTACATACCTTGGGCCGCTTATGGCATATATCATGACCGGCAGCTTCGTGGTCGAAAGGATATTTAATATTCCGGGACTGGGAAGCAAGTTTATCAGTTCGATAACGGACAGGGATTATCCACTGATAATGGGGACCACAATTTTTCTGGCGTTCCTGATTATTTTTATGAATGTCATTGTTGATATTGTTTATAAACTGGTAGACCCAAGGATAAAATTCAGGTGACGGGAGGCTGGGAATGACTGACAACAAAAAAACAACTGCCTTTCCGTTAAGTTTTCATCTTGATGTATCTGATTTCGTGCCGGCTGGTGAAAACGAAAAACAGAGTATGGTTGTTATGCGTGAAAGTGTGAGCTTCTGGAAGGATGGACTTCGCAGGCTCCGCAGAAACGTCCTGGCGATGGTCTCACTTGTGGTGATAATTATTGTGATGTTTTTTGCTTTTATAGCACCGGCTTTCTTCCCTTATGAATACCAGCAGCAGATCAGGGGCAGCGAGAATCTTTATCTGATGCAATATTCTGAAACTGAGCTGGCAAGGATGGAAGCCGGAGAAAAAGTTTTCCCGCATTTGCTTGGAACAGACAGCCTGGGCCGCGACACCCTGGCAAGGATCATGATGGGGAGCCGTATATCGCTGCTGGTAGGGATTGTGGCAAGCGCCATCATCCTGTTATTCGGGTCTTTATATGGCGCGGTTGCGGGGTATTTCGGCGGCAAGACAGATATGGTGATGATGCGGATAGTCGATATGATTTATACCGTACCAGATATACTTATAATTATTCTTCTTTCTGTAACATTAAAATTTCCGCTTCAGAGGCTGGCTGCCAATGTGCCGGGCATGGCCTGGATAAATACTGTTGGCGTGGGGCTTATAAGTATTTTTATTGTTTTTTCGCTGCTTTACTGGGTAGGAATGGCAAGGATAGTGAGAGGACAGATACTCTCATTGAAGGAACAGGAATATGTCATTGCGGCAAGGGCGCTGGGGGCATCTCATGCCAGGATAATAAGAAAACATCTCCTGGTGAACACAATAGGTACGCTTATTGTAACTACAACACTGCAGATACCTTCTTCGATATTCACTGAAAGCTTTCTGAGTTTTCTGGGGCTGGGAGTGTCAGCACCCATGCCAAGCCTCGGATCACTTGCTGCCCAGGCTATCGGGGGTATTACATCTTACCCGCACCGGTTACTTGCGCCGGCAATAACAATAAGCCTGATCATACTCTCGTTTAATCTTTTTGGAGATGGGCTGAGAGATGCTTTTGATCCCAAATTAAAAAACTGATGCAGTTTGACAGGATGGCTGTTGATGCGGGGAAGAATTTTTACAGGAAATGTTTTATAAGCATTAAAAAGGAGAAAACTACAGAAAATAATGGATAAACTCCTCTTAGATATAAAAAACCTGAAGCTATCATTTTTTACTCCTGCAGGGGAAGTAAAGGCCTTGAACGACATATCCATACAGATGGAGGAAGGCGAAGTACTGGGTATCGTCGGGGAGAGCGGCAGCGGTAAATCTGTCACGGCTTACTCCCTGATGGGCCTGACCGCATACCCGGGAAGGATAGTGGACGGTACTGTCGACTTCAACGGACACCGTATCAATGACATGAAAGAGCACCAGTTGAGGGCAATGAGGGGCAATGAGGTAAGCATAATTTTCCAGGACCCGATGACTTCTTTGAACCCCGTCTATACAATAGGGAACCAGATACGTGAAGTCATTATGCTTCATACCAATCTTGACAAAAAGGAGGCCCACCGGCGTGCAGGAGAGCTTTTGACGCTTGTAGGCATAAGCGATCAGGAGAAGAGGCTCAGACAATATCCCCATGAGCTTTCAGGAGGGATGAGGCAGAGGGTGATGATAGCGATAGCACTGGCCTGTGAGCCAAAACTTCTTATTGCGGATGAACCCACCACAGCCCTTGATGTTACTATACAGGCCCAGATACTGGAGCTTATGAAAGAGCTCAAAAGTAAAATCAATATGTCGATAATACTGATCACACATGATCTGGGAATTGTGGCAAGTATGTGCAGCAAAATTGCTGTCATGTATGGAGGAAAGGTTGTAGAATCGGGGTGTGTAGACGATATTTTTTACAATATGAAGCATGAGTATACCAAAGGCTTGCTGCGAAGCATACCGAAAATAAACGCTTCGGAGCACGAGAAGCTTGTTCCTATAGAGGGCACGCCTGTTGATACTCTAAATCCCCCTGCGGGATGCCCCTTTGCACCGAGGTGTTCCAAATGTATGAAAATATGCCTTTCAAGGATGCCCGCTTATACTTCTGTAAATGAAGATCATTATTGTGCATGCTGGCTCCTGCAAAAGGCTGATTTTGAAGCCCGCGCAGATAATAAAGGTCATACGGAAGACTCTGCGGCTGTTGCATATGGTGTTGAGGGAGGTCCAAAATGAATAGTGAAGACGCCGTATATGGGCAGACGCATATCGATTTGATTTATAACAGGATTTGTAATAGAATAA
>JAQUNY010000043.1 GCA_028717405.1 Eubacteriales bacterium | reverse complement strand
CAAGGAAGCTGCCTGCCGAATTTGATGCTTTCTCTGACCACGGGCATGGAGGCACGCACAAATTCATGGTCGACGACTTCTGCAAGGCCGCATATACGGGAAAGCTCTCTCCGACAAACATATGGGCGGCGGCAAGGTTCAACCTTCCGGGACTTGTCGCATACCAGTCAGCGCTGCGTGACGGCGAACCCATGGTTGTGCCTGACTGCGGCGAGCCGCCTGCAGGTTGGGAAGTCCTGGACGCGGAACTATAACAGGGCAGGAAGCAGGAGAATAAGAAAGGGAACATAAAGTTTACGCAAGGGTGAGGTTCATCTGCTCCCATTGCAGTAATTATCAAGTGAAGCTGATTAGAGATATTCAAAATAATTGAGGCAGGCAGGGGAATAAAAAATGTTCGAGCATAGAGATATCAATGCGCTGGATGTTAAGAAAATGGCACTCAGGTACGGGGCTGACCTTGTAGGGATATCCCCCATGGATCGTTTTGAAGGCGCGCCGAAACAGATGGATGCCCGGTATATCTTCCCGGGAGCTAAATCCATGATTGTCCTCGGATTTCGAATAGCAAGGGGAACGTTGCGCGGGATCGAAGAAGGAACACTTTTCAGCAATTATCCTTCAATGGGTTATGCGGCGCTTAACCAGATATATGGTCCCATGGTGCTTTGGAACATGACAAGGTTTCTCGAAAATGCCGGATATGAGACCATCCCAATGCTGAATACCGGCGGCGGTGAAGCAATAAGCTCTGTGACGGGTAATTTCCGCAATGGCTGGAGCCGCCCTGTAAGGGAAGGAAAACCATATCCGGATGTGCTTGTAAGTTTCAGGATGGCTGCCTACATGGCAGGGCTTGGTGAAATAGGCTGGAACAGATTGTTGCTGACGCCTGAATTTGGACCACGCCAAAGATTTGCGCTGCTGCTCACAGATGCCGAAATTGAATCGGATCCCATTTATGAAGGCAAGATATGCGACCGGTGTAAACTATGCGTCAGGGATTGCATGGGGAAAGCGTTAAGCATTACGGAATCAGTTAAAACGACTGTGGCAGGACATGAACTTGAGTGGGCAAAATTTGACCCGCTCGCATGTGAAAAAGGAATACAGGGCGGACTTGACGGAGAGCTGAACCCCTTTGAAGGCGATTATCCGCGTCAATATGGATATGGACGTGCGATTGAAGGTGCGTGTGGATGTATACGGGCATGCATGATCCATCTTGAGGAAAGAAAGAGGATAAAAAACCTGTTCAGAAACAAATTCAGAACTCAGGAGCAATGGAAAATCGACCATTCCAAGCCATACGAGCTTACGCAGGATGTAATTAATTATTATGTAAATAATGGGAAAATAGAGGATTATGACGAATATATCAGATACAACGAAAGAGATAATTATGGAATAAAAAAGGCAGATAAAAGCGATGATAATTCTACGGAACATAATCCTTTGATAGATTAAATATTACATGGAGTTTCGTCTATACCGGCTTATAAGGCAGAGATATGCCCGGAATACTTCTTCTTATGCCGATAATCGTTGCAGCACCGTAGAAAACTTAAAAATAATGAGCGAAAAATTCATAATAATGCTTGACAAATGAAAGAATTAATCATAAAGTAATAATATAAATATCATATCGTTCATAAAGTTAATTCTAAACACAATGAATGGACGAATGAATAAAAGATTCAATCAATCACATAAAAATGCCTTGGTCTCTAGATCCTTAAAACAATGTGCAGAACGCGGCGTGATGCGCAGAATAAGGATAAATATAAACAATGGAGATGAAAGGAGAATAGAAAATGAGAAGGAAAGGTTGCGGTATTATGGCATTGGTAATTACAATATCAATGCTGGCAGGATTATTTGAGGCATGCGAAAAGCAAGATGAAGGAGGCACGCAAACCTCCGGGCAAACAGTCACGGCAACAGCAGCAAAGACGACCGCAAAGGCTACATCAGTGTCATCAGCGTCTGCCGTTAAAACTGCGGTGGCATCAACGGAATTGAGGACAGTATCCGCTGCACCCGAGACTGAAACAGAGGCGCTAAAAACAGAGGCTATTGAGGAAGAGACAACAGAAGAAGCAGCCACGGATAATGAAGAAGTCAAAGAAGAAGCTGTGATGGACCTTGGGGGCAGAGAGGTTATAATAACCTTTCATGGTACAGGCCAACTTGAGGGTGATCCGCAGAATGCGGCGGCAGCCGTACTTCAATATATGACTGAACAAGCAGAGAAAAAGTATAATTTTAGAGTTAGAAAATACAATCCGGCATCATCTACAGCCGAGTATACTACCAAAGTAGTATTGCAGGTAATATCAGGCATCAATGTGGGAGATATAGTAAATATCAGCACGTTCAGCCATTATCTGCCATTCTTGACGAAAGAAATATTACTTCCCCTCGATGATTACATTAATTTTGAAGAGCCGATCATTAAGGCATACAACTTCCTTTACAATTTTAAATTCAGAGACAAACATTACGTCATGACGGCAGGTCCGGATACAGCGCTTGGAAGCTGGACTAATCCTTATAACTATGCCGGGATGGGATATAACCGCGACCTTGTCTCCAGGGAAGGACAGCCTGATATTCTTGACTTGGAGGAAGCCGGTCGGTGGACATGGGATACATTCCTTGACATGTGTATTGCATTGACAAGAGATACAAACGGGGATGGGATTGTTGACCAATGGGGATGCACAGGTCAGTCGCATTTCTACTTCACTCAGCTGATGATGTATTCAAACGGTGCGGTTCCGGTTGTACAAAGGGGCGAAAAATATGTAACCGATCTGTATGACAACAAGGCTCAAAGAGCGCTGCAGTTCATCTCTGATCTGGCTTTCGTTCACAAGGTAGTAGATCTCGGATATTCCGCGACAAGGTACAGGCAGGGACGAACCGGTATGTACATTCAAGTTGCGGGATTCAATGCGGGTAACAGGAGCGCCTTATCCTCATCAATACTGGCTCCGTTACCGCTTGGCCCGGATATAGACGACCATCTGCTTGTGGTCAATCCGACTCTGTATGGCATATTGGTGACGCAGCCCAATCCGCAGGAAATAGCAACGATTTTGAAGGAAATAATCGTTTCCTGGGATATGAACCTGAAATTGCTGCCGGAGTATCAGCCTATTGTGGATAGTTACCCGAAGCCATGGGTGCAGATGGCATATCAGACTACCGGATCTGAAAGAGAATATAATCTCAGTTATAACGTGGCAGGCAAAGAAATCCTCATCGACTATTATGCTGCAGTGCCAAACTTCGTAGATACAATGCAAAACATACTGTGTAAGCCCATAATGGACGGCACATCAAGTGTGGCACAAGCCCTGGCAGCCAGCAGTGACGTATTGCAGGCAATGATAGATGAATATGTCGGACAATAAGTATTGCCCGGATACGGGAATAGTTGCGCTATAATGAATTAAATATGTTATTTTATTATTGTACGCCAAAGATGACAGAAACGGCAGGTGCAGAGCTGCATGTAAATAGTGATGGCCTTTTGTATGCAGTTCTGCACATTGTTTCATATTGGGAGAAGCTTTGAAAAGTTATTGCATATAATATTTCAGATAAATGGGGTATACTGAGATGTCCGTGCTGATACATTACGGTATAGCTGATGATTGCAATGGTACAGGTATTGCTCCGAAGCAACAAAAGTGAGAATGTGAGATGGAGTGAGTATGATTAAGTCAGTCAAAATTACTTTAAGACAACTGTTAGGCGATAATTATATAGATGCTGTCGTAAAAGGCGCAAAATTGCTTTATGGAGAAAGCGCAAAAACATATGAAAAACTTGCCTGTGAACCTGTTGATTTTCTGCCTGAAGCAAATATAAAGAGAACAAACGAACTCTTGCTGTCTGTGGGAAGGGAATTTGCAGCTCCGATCATAAAAACAATTAAAGGTGCTGCCACATTGGCTTTTGAGAAAGCCACAAAAATCGGTGCAAGTCCTCTGTGCGGGCTTGGTTTCCTCCGCCTTGGCGAAGACGGCAGGCTCTACCTTATCGCGAAAAGCGAGCATTATCATGCGCCCCTCGGGCATTCATTCCCAGGGTACAAACTTATAGATAACGCAAAAGCCTTAGGAATTACAAACACGACCCATAACAATACAAGAGGCTACATAACCAGGTTGCTTGAGATGGAGCTTGTGAGGACCGTAAACGGTCTGCCGCGCAGCAATAGAAAGAAACTTGCGGAAGTGATAGCTTCCAGAGAGCCGCGTGTGCTCAACCGTGTGATCAACCTCGAAACAGGGAGCCTTGCCTGCGAAGCCGGCATAAAGATGATGCTGGCCAGATTCTATAAAATTGACAAATCTTTGCCCGAACCCAAATACAGCGGCAGAATACCGGTATTTTTTGTAATTGGCGACGACGATGATGAAAGCTCTGCCAATTACCATGGAACAACGGTTACGACCCAGATGATGAGGAACCTGTGGCCTGATATGTATAGTAAGTTTGAGCAATCAGAGGTGTTTAAGATTCGTCCTGTCAGGATAAATGACTATAATGATTTCAAAACGAAATTCGCACAATATAATTCGGGGAAATATAAGGCTGCAGGATTTCTGCATGAAATAATCCTTATGAATTACAGTGGGATAAAGCTGAATGTAGGCTATCTGCATAAAATATACAAGCTGTGCCATGATAATGACACGCCTGTTATGTGCGATGAGATCCAATCCTGTATGTGGTCTCCTGAGTTGTACCTTTTCAGGGAATATGGGCTTGATCCGGATTTTGTGGTTATCGGAAAGGGGTTCCCGGGTGGTCAATATCCTGCATCGCGTATCATAACCACATATGAGATGGACAACCTGAATCTTTTCGGCGCGCTTGTGACAAATGGGCAGGAAGAACTCGCAGCGCTTGCGTACCTCATAACAATGGAATTTGTTCAGAAAAACGGCATGCATATCATACACATGCGGCAATATTACGGCGCAAAGCTTCAGGCGCTGAAAAACAAATATCCGGGGTGTATAGAAAAAATCGAGGGACTGGGGCACCTTTCCTCTATTTGTTTCTACAAAACCGATGATGCGCTGCGGTTCGCCTCTATGCTCAACGGTAACGGAATAGATATAAGTGCCCAGTCCTATAAAGCGAAATGCCCGCCGGCTGTACTGACAAAGATACCGATTATTTCGACAGATGAAATGGCAAATTATTTGGCAGAAAAGATGGATGAAGCCTTAAGTCAGCTGTAAAACAAGGACAACCACAGCACTTTTAAGGCTGTAATATTTAAGAGACATTGTGCCGGAGCAATGTGTTGCAGCACTGGACAAGCAGTGATGCCGATATAAATGTGGCGCATCGCCTGGACAGATGTGATGAAGCGCCGGATCAGTTATAGTTCAGCGCTAAGACAGCATAAGGAATTAATGGTATGAGAAGAAAAATAAAATTTGGCATTATAGGGTGTGGTCTGATGGGACGTGAGTTTGCGTCCGCTGCCGCCAGATGGTGCCATTTGAAGACAGACTTGCCGGCTCCCGAAATTGCAGGTGTTTGTGATGTCTCACCTGATGCAATGGGCTGGTTTACAGATAATTTCCCGGGGATCAGGAGTGCCGTCACGGACTACAGGGAGCTGCTTGCTGCCAGTGACATCGAGGCTGTCTATTGTGCTGTTCCTCATAATCTCCAGGAAGAGATTTTTATAAACGCAATAAAGGCGGGGAAGCATCTTCTGGGCGAAAAACCGTTTGGAATCGATAAGGCGGCAAATGACAGGATCTTTGACGAAATCGGCAGGCACCCGGAGCTTGTTGTGCGGTGCTCAAGCGAATTTCCCTATTACCCGGCTTGTCAGGCTTTGTTCAAATGGATCAGTGAAGGCAGATTTGGCCGGATACTGGAAGTAAGGAGCGGGTTTCTGCACAGCAGTGATATGGATGTAAATAAGGCCATCAACTGGAAGCGCCAGGCAAAGTACAACGGCGAGTACGGCTGCATGGGCGACCTGGGCGTGCATACCCAGCATGTGCCTTTCAGGGCTGGCTGGATTCCCGTCAATGTTTTCGCAAAGCTTTCAAAATATGTCGCTGAAAGGCCTGACAAGTGCGGCAATATGGCCGATTGTGACACATACGACAACGCGGTGCTCGTTTGCGATGTGAAAGACAAAGACGGGGCTGTGTTCCCCATGTATCTTGAAATGAAACGCATGTCGCCGGGATCGACAAACGAATGGTATTTAAGCGTTTACGGCCTCGAGATGTCGGCGCGCTTCAATACGGCTGATCCGAATGCTTTGTGCTATACTGATTCCTGGGGGAAAGAGCAGGCTTGGGCACGTGTCACGATAGGTTATAAACCTGTTTTCCCGTCAATAACGGGCGAAATTTTTGAGTTTGGCTTCACAGATGCAATATTGCAGATGTGGGCGGCGTTTATAAGCGAGCTGGATGGCAGGCATGCCGAATTTGGCTGCTTTACGCCGGAAGAGACCAGGTGGTCACACCTGCTGCTTACCGCGGCGCTTGAGTCGCATAAAGAAAATAAAATCGCCGATATAAAATATTAAAACAGTAGTATAGTATACATATAGTGTATAGTTTATATAGAGCAAAGTATTCACATTATATTAAAGATGAAGAGAATTTTTGAAATAAAGAAAATCGATACGGATTTCTATAATGAAAAAATCAGAGATTTCCTACCGGAAAAAATCATTGACATACATACGCATGTATGGCTGAAGCGACACAGAAGGCTGTTACGGCTACGCCCCGAACCTGTGCCCCGCAAAGATCCCGCCTGCAATAATGTACTTATACCAAATACTGCAGCGGCGCCACATTCAGATCCTGTACCCGTGCTGCGCACAGCGGCATGGCCTGAGCTGGTCGCTGCCGAAAACTCAATCGAAAGCCTGATAGAAACGTACAAGCTGCTTTTCCCCGGGAAGGAAGTGACTCCGCTGATATTCTCGAATCTTTCGAGAGATGACGATATAGATACGGCCAATGAATATGTGAGGACCAGTTCCTGCAATTATAGATGCCCTTCTCTGATTTTTGCTGCGCCGTGGTGGAACGGCGAGGAATTTGAGCGTAAAATCAAAGAAGGTGGGCATCTTGGCTGCAAAGTCTACTTAAACATGGCTGCTCTGCATATAAAAGCCGACGATATCAGGATATTTGATTTTCTGCCCCGGCACCAGCTTGAAGTGCTTAACAGGCACGGGTGGATCGTGATGCTCCATATACCGGGCAGCGGCAGGCTCAGAGGCAGGCAAAACCTGGAACAGATGCTGGAAATCGAAGAGCGTTATCCGGGCGTAAAGCTGATAATTGCTCATGTCGGAAGAGCTTATTGTCCTGAAGATGTCGGGGATGCTTTTGATGTGCTGTCCGGGACCGGAAATATGCTTTTTGACATCAGCGCCAATACAAACAATTATGTATTTGAAAGGCTGGTAGATGCTGTAGGGCCAGGGAGGATACTTTTTGGAAGCGACCTGCCGATACTGCGGATGCGTGCCGCCCGTGTATGCGAGAAAGGCAATTATGTAAATATCGTGCCTGAGGGCATGTATGGCGATGTCACAGGAGACAGCCACATGCGGGAGGCAAAGGGCGACGAAGCAGAGAAAATAACTTTCCTGCTTTATGAGGAGATTGAAGCGTTCAGGATTGCGGCGCTCTCAGCCGGACTTACTGCGGGGGAGATCGCTGATGTTTTTTATAATAATGCGGCTAAGATTTTCAAAGAGCTTGGATATATGTGTACATAACAGAAATAAGGAACGGGTGAAAGACGGAGTGAAAGACGGAGTGAAATCATGGACTGTAAAATAAAAATCGGACTCCTGCCGCTATATATAAAGCTGTATGATGATATCTGGCCCGGACTCAGGATCAGGCTGGACGCCTTTCTGTCCGGGATTTCGAATGAAATAAATAAACGGGGCATTGAAATTGTAAAAGTGCCTGTCTGCAGGATGAAAGATGAATTCAATTCCGCTATTAAAACGTTTGAAGAGAGTAATGCCGACGCGATCGTCACGCTGCACCTTGCTTATTCGCCGTCGCTGGAGTCGGCTGAAGCCCTTGCGTCGACAAAACTGCCGATAGTTGTTCTTGATACTACCGAAGCATATGATTTTTCGCCGCTGCAGAACGAAGATGAGATATTATATAACCATGGTATACATGGCGTTCAGGATATGTGCAGCCTTCTTACCGCCGGTAGAAGGGATTTTTTTATAGAAGCCGGGCATTGGCTGATGTCTGATGTGCTTGATAGGGTGGCTGCCAGGCTGCGGGGCATTAAAATCGCTTCAGAAATAAAAAAATCGCGTACAGGCATAATTGGAAAGCCTTTTGAAGGCATGGGTGATTTCCATGTGCCGCAGGAAGATCTGCTGAAAGACATTGGGATTGATACTATTAGATTTGATCCTGAGAAAAGCGTGGAATACTATGAAAAGATCACAGAATGTGAAATCAAAGATGAAATTGAGAGCGACCTTACTGTATACAATATTTCCAATGGCTCAAACAGTGCGGCAGCGGCAGATCCGTCCGGTGAATCAGTAAGTCCGTCCACCGCCTCACATGATTTGAGCGCTGCTCACAGAGAAGCGACAATCGCCGGACTCATAGTCAGGAAATGGATCAGCGCTGAAAAACTGACCGCGTTTACCATAAATTTTATGGATATCGGCAAGGAAAGTGGCCTTGAATGCATGCCGTTCCTTGAAATAAGCAAGGCTATGGCAAGGGGCACAGGATATGCGGGAGAAGGCGACATCCTGACAGCGGCGCTGACAGGTGCGCTTATGTCTGTTTATAAGGATGTGTCATTTATAGAGATGTTCTGCCCTGACTGGAAAAACAACGCGATACTGCTTAGTCATATGGGAGAAATGAACCTTAAACTTGTAGCCGGTAAACCCTTACTTTTAAAAAAGGCATTTCCTTTCTCGGATGCACCTGATACTGTAGCGGCATATGGGAGATTCAGGGAAGGTCAGGCAGTTGTGGTCAATCTTGCCCCGGGGCGCACAGATTGCGAAAAAGGCCTAAGGGCGGACTGCAAAAGGCCATATTCACTTTTGATCGCAGGCGGCGAAATGACAGGTGCGCCAGCCGGAGACAATATGAAAAACAGCTTGCGCGGCTGGTTCAGGCCGGTAATGCCGGTTGAAAGATTCCTCGAAGAATTCAGCCTTTCAGGGGGTACTCATCACTCAGCGCTGATATATTGCAGCAGAGAGAAAGCAGGCGCTGGAGCCTGCACAGCAGGAGAAGGCGCTGCCGATGCCGCTGATTTACCATCCGGCATATCAGGCACAGCCGGTGGAATGCAAAGCATTAACTATATAAAAAAAGCGCTGACTGCTTTCGCAGGACTTATGGGCTGGAGATTATCTGATATTTGCTAACGCACGCCATTTTTTGCCATACATTTTAGGGGAATGTCACATCATTCTCTCAACTTATTATTGTGTTTCCGAACAATATTGATATAATGATGGTACAGCATACTCAAAAATAATATTATGTTGTCTGCAGCAATGGAGGCAGCAAAGATGGATAATGAAAGCCCCGATTTTGTGACCCCTGAATGGTATGTAAATGTTGACTCAGTTCAATACGGACCTTTCACATACCCGGAGCTGGTTGCCGCAATTCGTGAGGGACGTGTTGCAGCTTCTGATCCTGTGTGGAATCCGAAATTGCCAGACTGGACCCGTGCAGATTCTATCCCTGAGCTTTTTCAGATATCAGACGAATCCCGGAATCGATCTGGCGATCAGTCAACTGACTTGCCCCGGGAGTTCAATCAAAACTCTGAACAATGTCAGCAGTCTGAAATACAGGGGATCAGACAGCCCTCCAATATACCGGGAAGATCCCGTTTGAACAGGCTTATTCCTCTTATTGCCATCACTCTTGGTGTCATCGTATTTTTCTCTGTTTACATATTAAACTTAATACACAAAAGAGATGACCCGGGAGACAGCAATGATATGGCGAGCAGCCGCAGCGCACATACTGCAGGCATCACAGGAGTTGCTGACGCCTGGGAGGCAGAAAAGGGCGAAAAAATCCAGGATGGGACGGAAACAATAGAAAATGCTTTCCGGGCAGGTGATGTGGCGGCCATTTCACAAAGGACACATCCTATGGTGAGAGATAAATATTCTGCGATGTATGAGAAACATAAGATTGAATTGCCAGGAATTGCTTTATTGCTTGAAACACGAGTCCTCGTTTATTCTGATGACAGCTACGCCGAATACAAGGTAACGGATACTAGTGGCAGGGTGTATTTTGTTATTTTCGAAAAAATTGACGGTATATGGTATTTATCTTCACTGTAGTAACAGGCGTAGATCAGTTTATTTTTAAACAAGGGATGAAATAAGATGAAGAAAACACTAAAAAATATTTACAGCGCTGGTACTCAGTTTAAGTCAGGCACCAGAAGCGGGTTAAAAATATTCATCGCAACAATATTAATGTTGTCGCTCATCTTTATCACAGGCTACCCGGCGGCATATGAAAACCGCGCTAACTTCACCGGCAAGTCTCTGACAGACATAGCCGGAGGCGCCCACAGGGAGATCAACAGCCTTGCAATGGAAATGTTCATTAAATCGGCGCAAAATGATCCCATACTTATGTATTACGACTTTGACCCGTCCTCATCAGGGTACCCAAAAGTAAAAAAGCTGAATGAAAATGTGCCTTCTGAATATCTGCAAACCGTTTTTACTCCGGTCGGCAAGGCGGTATACAAACGTGCCTCCTATGCGTCTGACAAAGATTCCATATGGCAGAAGCTACCTTATACATTTCTCAAATGGATTGAGGAAGGAGGCTTCAGTGCCGATGAGCCCGAGTATTATATGA
>JAQUNY010000042.1 GCA_028717405.1 Eubacteriales bacterium | reverse complement strand
CCTTTTATGCGGCAAAATTAAATGCACAGCACATTATTGATGTTACTTTTTTTTATCAGATCCGTCAATAAACTGTGGCGAACTTTATAAATTGTTTTTGCTCATTTACTAATAAAATGGGTATCAGGTATTATTTCATTGAATGAAGGTCACTGTGATCAATAAGTATATTATGGGATGGCATTATTGCAGACGCGGTCACATAAAAAAGTCAGGGTGACAGACAAGGTCAGGAGTAAAGATGCCATACGCGTTCGAAGGAGCAATTTCTGCTTTATAAATCAGTCAAACAACTATAGCGCAAGACTAAAAGCAATATAATAATAAAAGGAGGAAGTGAATTATGAAAAACAGTCAGATAACTGGAAAAACATTAAAGATGATGCTGAAGGTGGTTGCAGTTGCATTAGTCGCTGTTATACTTTCCGGGATGCTTTTTGCATGTGTAAAGGACGAAGGAGGAGATACAGAAGCGTCCGTGGCGGCCGGCAGTTCAATCACTGCTTCTTTGCCTGAGACTACCCGGAAACCGGCTGCTACATTAAAACCAACCGGATCTGTCGAAACAGGAAAAACCGCTTCAGGTGCCGCAACTGCAACGATATCGACTGAAGTTGTGCAGGTAAGAGATACTGTAGAAGCTGCAGATGCGACTGACGCGGATAATCAGCCTCTGGGAGAGGATGAAACTGAAGGGACTGACATGGTTGCAGAAAAAGAAATATTTGATTTGAAGGGTGCTACAATCAATATGGCTGTTTACTCTGCAAATCAGGCCAGCAGGCCTTTCTGGTCAAGCGGATATAGCGCTGAATGTGATATGCTTGGTACCAGAATGGATTATGTTGAGGAAAAGTACAATTTTAAATTTTCTTTAAATCAGGAAAAAGCACAAAAAACCAATCTGATTTTAAATGCTATTGCAGGAACATACTGGAATGATATTACTTTTATTCTTGGATCCTGGCTGATGGAATGTGATAAATTACTTACACCACTTGAGAGTTATATTGATCTTACAACGCCAAATGCAAATATTAACCGGTGTATTGATTTCGTTACATGGAACGGGCACTATTATGGTGTGCCATGGCAGAACAAAGTTAACTGGGATGATTATATCCTCTATAATCGTGCTATCTTACAAAGAGAAGGTCTGCCGGATATAATCCAATTACAGTCTGATGGGAATTGGACATGGGAAGCCTTGTTGGACATTTCTATCAAGGCTACAAAAGACATCAATAGTGATGGAATAACAGACCAATGGGGACTTACACTAGATACAACATCTACTTATACGGCCTTTACACAGCGTTTTATAGCATCCAATTTTGGAAGTATTATAACTAAAGAAAATGATTTGTACAGGTATTCGCTAAATGATCCAAATAGTATTAATGCCTTACAGTTCATAAGCAATTTGCATAATGTATATAAATCCGCCATATTGAATGCATCCAGCACAAAGTACAAGCTGGGGCAGTCGGCAATGGCAGCGGTAAAAATGGCGAATGTTAGAACTAATAAGTCATCTTATCCTGATACAAGTGCGTACGCACTATTCCCTAAAGGACCTAATGCTGACCGCCATGTTAACTTTAGCGTAACAGTCGGAGGATGGGCTTGTGGTATACCTCTTGTGGTCAATGACAAAATAGGTAAAGAAAAAATTGCCAGGGTCATTTATGATTTATGCGCCTTATATGACCCTACATTTCCGGATTATTTAGATGATGTAGATGTTATGTCATACCTTCCAACATTATTTTCCGAAGAAGATTTGAAAACTGTAATTCTGGAAAAGAACATAACTATTAATCACGGAATTATGTCTGATATCTATTGTTATATCTCGTCGGGATTATCAAAGACGATATTTACGGCAACCGATAGCGTGTTTAAAACGATAGTAAATGGAAATACTGCGGCAGCGACTGTTATTGACAGCCGTAAGGATATTGTGGAAGCAACTATACAGGACACACTGACCAAATATAATAAGTAAATCGTCAAAGATTATAGTGAATTATTATTTAAGATAAGAAACATATCTGCCCGGGGTATTAATGATCCGGGCAGATAAATTATTTTGCTGTAGATATCATTATTGTTAAAATAAGCATATATGCTATTTGTTTAACATTCATCAGGCGGTATAATCAGTGTTGAAGATCAAGATGTTATAAGAGAAAAGGAGACCATGCAATATGTCGGATCATAATGAGAAGAGATTTGAAGGCAGGACTGCCATTGTCAGCGGTGCGGGTTCGGGGATGGGGCTTCTTGAATGTTTCAAGCTCGCTGAAGAAGGAGCAAATGTTGTGATGGCGGATGTCAATTACGAGGCCGTGGCGAAGGCAGCTGAAGAAATACGGCAAAAAGGCGGCGAAGCCACTGCGGTCGCCGTGGATGTCCGTAAATACGATCAGGTCAAGGCTGCTGTCGATATAGCCATGGAAAAATACGGCCGTATCGACATCCTTATAAACAGTGCCGGCGGAGCGTCGGGCAGGGTTTTTGGGCGGACAGAAGGCTTCAGGGATATGGACATAAGCATCATTGACTGGGGTATAGATGTCAATCTGCGCGGCGCCATATATTTCAGTCGTGCAGCTATCGGACACATGATGGACAGGAAAAGCGGCGTAATAATAAATATGGGTTCAATAACCGGTGAGCAGGGAGCTCCGACTTCCATTGATTATGGAGCGACAAAGAGCGCGATGAACGGTCTTACAAAATCTTTGGCGCTATATGGTGCTCCATATAATGTCAGAGCGGTATGCGTCGCACCCGGACCGGTGCTGACCCGCCCGAATATGGCTAACATGAAAACTCCCCTGGGAAGGGCTGCGGAGCCCATTGAGGTGGTGGATTTCATATTATATCTTGCGTCAGATAAAGCCGCATTTATAACAGGATCCACACATTTGATCGATGGCGGCCGCAACTGTGGCGGATTCAGATAATAGTGGATCAATTTTCAGCGGATTTCGTAACATAATTGATGCGACATCAGAATATGAATCAGAATCAACCTCTGCCTGAATATTATTCATGATAGAGGTTTTTCGTATGATACTGCGGCTCACAGGTAGTATTGAGGCCGAGTTTCTGAAATGTTGTCTCATCCACCCTTGATAGTATTACTGTTGAATGGGCTTCGCAGCCCCGCAGACGCGGAAGCTGTTCGATAGCGAGCGCCGCGGTGGGATTTGTAGTGGCGCTTATTGACAGAGCTATCAGTATTTCGTCGGCATGAAGACGGGTGTTATTGTTGCCGAGGTGCTTAGCCTTAAGCTCCTGTATGGGTTCGATTATAATTGGAGATATCAGATGGATATTATGGTTGATTTCCCCCAGCTCCTTCAAGGCGTTGAGGAGTGCGGCAGCTGTCGGATCCAGCAGAGACGTGGTTTTGCCTGTTACAAACCGGCCGTTGTCAAGCTGTATTGCCATAGCCGGCCCGCCTGTAGATTTTGCCCGGTCGAGAGCGATGTCGATAACAGGCCGGTCTTTATTTGATATGCCGAGTTTGTTGATAAGCAGCTCCTGCCTGTATACCTCGGCCTTTTCTGCGAGCCCCTGCTTTTGGGCGCACCTGGTGTTGTAATAGCGCCGAATGACTTCCTGTTCAGCCGCCCTGCAGACTGTCTCATCGTCGGTGATGCAGAATCCGGCCATATTGACGCCCATGTCCGTTGGGCTCTTATAGGGTGATTTGCCTGCGATTTTATTGAATATGGCGTTCAGCACCGGAAATATTTCGACATCCCTGTTGTAATTCACGGTTGTCTTGCCATACGCTTCCAGATGGAAAGGGTCTATCATGTTTACATCATTTAAATCAGTTGTTGCGGCCTCGTAGGCTATGTTGACCGGGTGATTGAGCGGGAGGTTCCATATGGGGAAAGTCTCAAATTTGGCATAACCGGCTTTGATCCCGAGTTCATGATCATGATAAAGCTGTGACAGGCAGGTGGCCATTTTCCCGCTTCCGGGCCCCGGGGCTGTGACAACTATAAGAGATCTCTCGGTTTCTATGTATTCGTCCTTGCCGTAGCCTTCATTGCTTACGATCAGAGGTACATTTGAAGGGTAGTCGGGAATGGGATAGTGCCTGTATACCTTTATGCCGAGGTCATTCAAACGTTTTTGGAAAGTCTCCGCCGAGAATTGCGAGCGGTATCTTGTTATCACCACGCTCCCCACGAAAAGACCGCTTGCCCTGAAGGCGTCTATGAGCCGCATGATATCCTGCTCATAGGTTATGCCAAGATCCCCGCGGTGTTTGCTTCTTTCGATGTCGTCGGCAGAAATTGTTATTACTATCTCCACTTTATCCTTAAGCTCAAGGAGCATCTTTATTTTACTGTCGGGTTTGAAGCCGGGAAGCACGCGCGAAGCATGAAAATCATCGAAAAGCTTGCCGCCAAACTCAAGGTAAAGCTTATCGCCAAAGAAATCAATCCGTTCAAGTATTTTTTGTGATTGCATATGCAGATATTTATCATTGTCGAATCCTGTTTTGCGAAATGCCATTAAGCTGTCCTCCTGATCCACTAATAAAAATAATATTATATCGGCTGGCAGATTGCAATGGAAAGTAACCTCACAAACAGGATTTTTGTGTTATTATATTCATGATGCAGAATTGCTGAGCCATATTACAGCTTCTACGGACGCATGGTGTTACCCGGCGCGGTCTGTCTTTGTCTGGTATTGACTGGCCGGAGCGGCATGGTTTCTTATGGCTGAGCGTGATTCCGCGTGGTTTAGCCGGTTCCCTTCAGGAAGCCGGTAATGATATAAAGACAGGAGAGAAATAGATTATGACACAGGATTTAGGGCATACCGACACTCCGTTATTGCCGGGTTCGAAATACCGCGTGCATGACGGCACAAGGCCTCATCCGAAGGTTGTGTATCCCGGACGGCCATGTATGTTTTCCGGAGGGGAAATCCTGCCCGCAGTCCCGCCGGATGATGCGGTCATACTTTTTGACGGGAAGGATCTTTCCGGATGGATAAGCCCGAAGGACGGTTCCCCGGCTGCATGGAAGGTGGAAAACGGGTATATGGAGGTAGTGCCGAAAACAGGCTACATCAGCACAAGAGAAGAATTCGGCGACTGCCAGCTGCATGTCGAATGGGCTACTCCGGCAGTCCCTTCCGGCAACAGCCAGGGGAGAAGCAACAGCGGTATATTCATGATGGGGAAATATGAAATCCAGGTATTGGACTGCTATGATAACCCGACTTATGCAGACGGAGTCACAGGCGGCATATACGGGCAGTTCCCTCCGCTGGTAAACGCGTGCAGGCGCCCGGGGGAATGGCAGATATATGACATAATATGGGAAGCTCCCAGGTTTGAAAGCGACAAACTGATCAGCCCTGCTTATATAACAGTCCTGTTCAACGGAGTAGTTGTTCAGAACCATACAGAGCTAATCGGGCCGACGCTGTATAAAAAGACGGAGCCGTATTCACCGCATCCGCCCGTCGGGCCGCTGATGCTTCAGGACCACAACAATCCGATCCGGTTCCGCAATATCTGGTACCGGCCTCTGAAAAAAATAGATTTTTAATTCTGCTGCACCAGATGATCGGCGCAAAATCGCAATCAGATTTCTATGACCACCTGAAAGCTGCTCCCGCCGGGAAGTCTTTTCTTTCGGCAAGCCTTTTATAGACGGCGGGGGCTTCTGACGGTGAAAAAATGTCTGTAATCACCGGAGCTACCTTGAGCCTTTTACCGGCAATCAGCTTAATGAGAGCCCTGCAGTCGTCATGATGTGTCCAGTGGCCCGGATAGGACTCGTGCCTGGGCCTCACAAAATTGTGAGCTCCGATCAGCGAAATACCGGGGCGGTGGACTTTCTGGTAGTAGTCGACAGGGCAATCCGATACTCTTGTACAGCCCAACAAAACGACTCTTCCCATCCATGCCGCGCAATCAAGGGCCTGAGCCATTGCAGCCGAGGAGCCGGTAACTTCGATTGTTGCGTTTACGCCCTTGCCGGCGGTGATTTCTTTTACCTTGCCGCAGAAGTCTTTTTCACCCGGATCCAAGGTATGATCTGCGCCGAGAAGTGATGCTGTTTTTCTGCGCTCGTCTTTGAGGTCAGCAGCGATAACCGGAATGGCTCCGTTTATCCGGCACAATTGAACGGCAAATATGCCAAGTATACCCTGCCCCATGACCATGGCATTTTCGCCGATCTCGATCCGTGCTTTGCGCACTCCTCCCAGAGACATTGAAGCGATAATGACGAAAGCGGCATCCAGAGACGGGACAGACGGATCTGTCACTTTTGTCAGCATATCAGGACGAACCATGCAATATTCGGCATGATGGCCATGATAGACAAGTACTCTGTCACCAGGCTCAAAATCTTTGACGCCGGAGCCTGTTTTAATTACTTCGGATACTCCGCTGTAACCCAGCGAAATCGGGTAGGTGCCCTGTGTGTTCGGCACACCCATAAGGCATGCCCTTTCTGTACCGCCGCTTATGGCGGTATATTCAGTTTTAACAAGGACGTCACCGGGCCCGACCGGCGGAAGTTCTTTTTCCATAAGCTCGGCTATCCCCGGTGAAGTGAAAAATATTTGCTTTGTTTTCATGGCAATCTCCTGCTTATTAGTGATGCAGTTCCTGAAATCTCCAGAAAATCACTGATGAGGGCTCTGGTTTTGTTGTATACAAGAGCTCTGCCGCCTTCTTCACCTTGCTCCTTCAGCCCTTTTTCGTATGACTGTCTGATTTCTGTACCGATATTTATTTTCGCTATTCCGTTTTTAATGGCGTCAATGATACATTCCTTTTTAATGCCTGATCCTCCGTGAAGGACCAGCGGCACATTAGCTGCCTGCTTAAGCTTTGCCAGATGTACGATATCAAGCCTTGCCTGCGGCTTAACCTGCCCGCGGGTTGCTTCGGATATTGCGCCGTGGATGTTGCCTATTGCAACTGAAAGCCAGTCGCATCCGCTTTTCAAAACGAATAGCTCTGCTTCCTCCGGCTTTGTAAAGCCCTTGCCGCTTTTAAATATCTCTTCGTATGGGGGCATTGGCCCCGACTCGTGGCCCAGCACGGCGCCAAGCTCAGCTTCGCAGGGCAGGCCTGCTTTGTGGGCGATGTCGCAGACAGCTTCCGTCGCTGTAATATTTTCATTCAGAGGGAGCCTGGATCCGTCAACCATAAGCGAGCAATATCCCAGCGCGACAGCCTCTTTGATTATTCCCTGATAATCCACCTGTACATAATCTTCATCGATAACAGGAACATGGTCCAGGTGCAGGCGGACATGTCTTTTATCTTCCCAAAGAAGGTATTCGTCTCTTACTGCTTTCAGGCTGCGGGACTCGAATTTTTCCCATTCCAGTCTTGCCACCTGTATAAGCCCGAATGAATCCTCGTCGCGGATAGCTTCCACGACAGGCTTCAACATCGGCAGGTAGGGGATGTTAAAGGCCGGGATCACGAAGTTGTTCTTCCATGCAAAATCGATTATCTCTTTTGTACTTTTCATGTTCATTGAAAATCCTTTCTTCAGGATGCTATTACTGTGCAGATATTATATCATTAAAAACAAAATTTCAGAAAAATTCAACTGAGTTCTTGCAACGTGAATTGCAGAAAAATCGTTATCATATATAACGCAATGTGTTATTATATATGGAATGTCTGAAATCAGATGTGGTAAGGCGGTAATGTAGATGGGCAAGCTTGAAAAAGATTTGTCACAGGGCAATGTAGCAGTTCGGCTGATAGGATTCGCACTGCCGTGCCTTTTATCGAATATAGTGCAGCTGCTTTACAGCGTAGCGGACATGATCATTGTGGGACAGTTTTCCGGGACGGCGGGTATGTCCGGGGTTAATATCGGCTCACAGGCTACTTTTCTTATCACCAACATGGTTTTCGGGCTTTCTGTAGGGGCGACCGTGCTTGTCGCACAATATCTTGGGGCGGGAAAACGTGATGCCCTGAGGGAAACAATAGGGACTCTTTTCACGAGTCTTCTGGTTGCGGGGGTTTCTTTAACAGTCATTATGACTGTGCTTGGAGTGCCGCTTCTCAAACTGATAAGAACGCCTGTGGGGTCATTTGATGAAGCACGGTCTTATCTGTTTATAACAATGCTTGGTACCATCTTCATTTTCGGGTATAACGCCCTGAGCTCAGTTATGCGGGGAATGGGCAACAGCAGAGGACCTTTGGTATTTATCAGCATTGCCTGTGCTGCAAATATCCTGCTTGACCTTCTTATGGTTGCGGCTTTCGGGTGGGGAGCTGCGGGTGCAGCCTTAGCTACTGTGCTTTCTCAGGCATTAAGCGTGTTCCTGTGCATAATATACCTTATGAAGAATGATTTTATTTTTGACTTTAAACTCAAGTCTTTCAGATTTCATCGTGAAAGGCTCCGCCTTATACTGAAAATCGGAATTCCTGCTTCAATACAAAATGTTGCCACAAGTGTTTCATTTCTTTTTCTCACAGCCCTTGTCAATACATTCGGAGTCACTGCTTCTGCGGCTGTGGGGGCTGTGGGCAAACTAAACGGATTTGCCATACTTCCCGCTATTGCCATGAGTACTTCGGTTTCCGCAATGAGCGCTCAAAACATAGGCGCGGGAAGTTATAAAAGGGCTGTGCAGACCTTATATACGGGCATTGCCATTGCTATGGCAATCAGTGTCGTCATTTTTGCGCTTATGAGAAGCATGCCTGAGAAATGGCTGCTGATATTCGGCGATGACGCCGAAATGATAGAAAAAGGTGTGATATACCTTAGATCGTTCAGCTATGATTATCTGGTGGTGCCATTTGTTTTCTGTATGAATGGCCTTTTTACAGGGGCCGGACACACTGCTTTTTCTCTTTTTAACAGTTCTATGGCTGCGTTGCTTGTAAGGATACCTTCAGCCTGGATCCTGGGAATGGTAATGGGGCAGGGGCTTGCCGGAGTCGGACTTGGTGCTCCCATTGCTTCGGTGGCAGCCCTTATAACCGGAACTATATATTTCGCGAGCGGCAGGTGGAAGACCCGTGTCATCCTGAAGACGCAGGTGGCATAATCATACCATTGTCCATTTGCAGTATTATATCTGTGTGTCGGACTTGTGGCCATTTGCCGGATTTATGTCTGTATACAAGACCCAAGTTCATATGACAAATTTACCGCACAGGTTAATGTGCCGGTGACAAGGCAGGTAGCTGCTGCACCTTACTCAGAGCACTTTGTTCATGAGTATCCCGATTTTCTCTATTTCGATCTCGATAGTGTCGCCGGATTTCATGAAGAGCGGTGGCTTGCGCGCAAATCCGACCCCTTCAGGCGTACCTGTCATAATTATGGTTCCGGGATATAGCGTCATATTTTTGGAGCAAAAGCTAACCAGATGCCTTACCGGAAATATCATGTCGGAGGTGTTCGATTCCTGAACAGTTTTCCCGTTTAACCTTGACTTAATAGACAAGCTGTCAGGATCGGGTATATCTGTGACGATATAAGGGCCTATTGGGCAGAAGGTGTCAAAGGACTTGCCTCTTGCCCACTGTGCGTCCAGTTTCAGCTGGCAATCCCTGGCGCTGACATCATTGCCGCATGTATAGCCAAGTATGTATTCGGCAGCATCCTGCTCGCTGATGTTCTTTGCGGTCTTTCCAATTACGATGGTCAATTCGGCTTCATAATCAACCTCGCCGGGAGCAATTTCGGGGATCCTTATATTATCAGCCGGCCCGATTATACTATTTGTTGTTTTTACAAAGATAACGGGCCTTTCCGGAGGCTTCATGCTGCTTTCAGCGGCGTGTTTTCTGTAGTTCAGGCCGATGGCTATGATGTTCGGAGGTGCGACAGGCGCAAGCAATCTGACGCCTTTGATATCATATTTGATGCCTGTCAGCGTATGGCTTCCGAATATGTCGCCTTCGATCATATCTATAATGCCGTTTTCCACTGATCCATACCTGATTTTACCTTTGGTTTCAAATCTTGCTATTTTCATTTTTGTCCCCTCATATCCTGAGCGTATTATTGTATGTCATGGGAAGGCCTTCGCCATAGATATGCGAAAGGTCTGAGTGGCACAAACACCTTGGTACAGTGTATCCTTCGTCATGATTATAAAATTGTAGCAGTGTAAGGCCTGAATGTGTAATGCCAAAGCCGGTCCAGAAAATATGCGGGGGGATGCCGAGAAGGTGGGAAAGCCAGGTCAGGCTAAAACCTTCATGGCAGAATACGGCAATTCTCAGGTCGTTGGGATCTGTTATCCTGTACACGGCTCCCTCACGTCTGTAACCGTGTTTTTCAAGAAAACCGTCTGACGCGCGGCATATCCTGTCATATCCCTCACGTGCGTTGGTCTGGCTGAAAACATCAAGTTCATGCCATTTTGCCCCTGCTTCGATTGTCATGTCATTTCTCAGGACCGGCCCAGGCCTGCTGAAAGTCCATCTGCGTTTACCGTCAGGCATGACCATGGAAAAATCCTTCCAGGCGAGGCTTTCACTTGTCCATTCCTCTATTTCATACTTCAACCCTAAAAGGTCACATGTCGGCTGAGCGGTTTCTTTTGCCCGGCCGAGAGGCGATGAATAGACTTTATCCAGCCCGGCTGAGGCAAGCCTTTTGGCGAGTGCGTCAGCCTGGAGCCTGCCTTTTTGAGTCAAAGTATCAGGAGAGTAAATCGGATCGCCATGCCTTAATATATACAACAGCAAATATATCACACCTTTACACAGTATCTGTTTTTATAAAGTCTAACATCAGGCGAAACAGGTGTCAATTATGCGTTGCGTTACGTGTGCCGCGTGCGTCAGAAACAAATATACCAGAGGCGGATCATACAGGCATCATATATGGAATCTTGTTGATCTCTCATATAACCTGAACTATTCAGACCCCCAACATTGACAGTAGAATTTAATATTGGTTTTGCTGCAACAACTCCAATTAACGATGATTTCGCCGGAATCAGCTGCATCATGCCCGGCGTAACGAACTTACGGCTGCAATT
>JAQUNY010000041.1 GCA_028717405.1 Eubacteriales bacterium | reverse complement strand
GTAACAACCGGCCAGGTAAATAAGTCGCCAGGATCGGCTTTCACCGCCTTATCCCCGCCAAAGATTGCCAATTCGTCGTTCATAACAAAATCCCCTTGTCTATGCTGATAGGTCCGTACCGATTGTAAGCTTTCTGAAAAACATTATATCAAAATCAAATTGAAACCGATATGTGAACGTGAGCGAAATGTGAACGTAAGTGAAAACGACAGCTGATTTACAGCAGTTGATCGAGCTGCCTGGGCGGGTTTACATCCAATGAAAAATGTAATAAAGTTGATAAGTAATCCGGAATTAAAAAAGATGGTATAGTATTGAAACGTTGCAGCAGTGATACATTAGAAATACTTCAGCAATAAGTCGGTCAGCCATTATAAGAACGGGGGGGGATGACAAGTGAAAATATATGTAGTATTTTTAATCAGTCTCACAATAATTTTTGCCGCTTTCGCAGGATGTGGGCAGTCGGAGCAGAATATCAGCTTTACCGCGACTATATTAGAAATATATGATGGGGCAATATTGGTAAGCACATCTGATGACGTTGGATTTGATAAAGCGCAGGTATCGTTAGATGCTAAAACCAGGGTGTCATTTGACCTGGCAGCCGGTCAGACGATAAGGGTAACGATCCTTCCACAAATAGCCGAAAGCTATCCGGTCCAGGTTAAGGCGGTATCGGTTAATCTCATCACTGAGCCGGAAAAAGCCGGCTATACCGTCTCATTTGTACGTGCCGACGGCATGGCAAACGGAGGGTGGGAGTTTGTTATTTCACGTGCAGTAAATGCGGACAAATCCGTCATCAGCAGTGTCCGGCATATACCGGTCATATGGATAACATCACAGAATGAACTTAATGATTTTGTTCAAGCTGGTAAAATTTATTATCAGTTTGATATTCCCTTCGGTGAGAGCAAAAGCTTTTCAGAAACCGCATCAAAATATGCCGAAGACTTCTTCAGTGAGAATCAGCTGCTTATTCTTTGCACAATGGAAGCCAGCGGCTCTATCCGGCACAGGATCAAAGATACTTATATCAACAAAGATGCACTTTCTATAGCTGTTGAATCTATCATCCCGGAGGTTGGCACTGACGATATGGCTGACTGGTTTATTTTTATAGAGTTTGCAAAAGATGATTTAGCCGGCTGCGATTATTTTGACGCATATTACGCATATTAAGAGGAATCGACCAGACTTGACAAGTGCAGACATGGACACAAAAAACAAGAAACCGTGAATTTAAAGGAGTTGTAAAATCCAGTATATGTGTTAAAATATAAGTATATAAATCACGTAATTGTGATATCATTTAAATTGAGAGGGAAAACAAGTATTGAGAAGGAAGATATATAACGAACTGTTAAAATGGAAACAGGATGGTGCCGGTAAAACCGCATTGCTGGTCAATGGTGCCCGTCGTGTCGGTAAAAGCTATATTGTGGAGGAATTTGCCAAAGCCGAATACAAGTCGTATATAATGATTGATTTTAATCGGGCCGGTGATGAGGTCAAAGACTTGTTCAATTATTATCTGAACGATCTGGACACGTTTTTCATGTATCTGTCCGGATTTTTTAATATAAAACTATACAAACGTGAGTCCCTGATCATATTTGATGAGGTCCAGATACATCCCCGTGCGCGGGCTGCTATTAAATATCTTGTGGAGGACGGGAGATTTGATTATATAGAAACTGGCTCTCTTATGTCTATAAAAAAGAATGTTAAAGACATTATCATTCCATCTGAAGAGCGTCATATAAAAATGTATCCGATGGACTTTGAAGAATTTCTCTGGGCACTTGGTAATGTAACTCTGATGGATATTGTGATAAAGTGCTACAATGCCAGAAAACCAATTGGCCAGGTGATACACAGAAAAGCAATGGACTATTTCAGGCAATACCTTATAGTTGGCGGAATGCCTCAGGCTGTTCAGGAATATGCAGAAACACGTGACTTCAACAGGGTCGACCGGATTAAGAGGGATATTCTTACTCTTTACCGTGCTGATATATCCAAGTATGCAGACAGCAATGGGATAAAAGTTGAAAGTATATTTGATGAGCTTCCGGCACAATTGCAAAAGCATGAAAAGAAATTTATACTTTCATCCTTAAAAAAAGAGGCTCGTTTCCGTGAATATGAAGACTCATTGTTCTGGCTGGATGATGCTATGATCATCAACACCTGCTATAATTCAACTGAGCCTTGCATTGGGCTTAAGCTGAATATGGACCGTTTGACGCTTAAATGTTATATGGCTGATACCGGTCTGCTGATCAGCCACGCATTTGATGAAAACGGTCTTGTAAGTGAAGAAATATACAAGAAACTGCTGTTTGATAAACTGGAATTCAATAAGGGTATGATTATTGAAAATGTTGCTGCACAAATGCTTGTAGCTTCCGGGCATAAGCTTTATTTCTACTCTAATCCGTCCAGGGATGACAGTGGATCGAGAATGGAGATTGATTTCCTTATTTCAAAGAGTAAGGTCAATAACAGTCACAACATTTCCCCGATTGAAGTGAAATCAGGTAAAAATTACACACTGTCTTCTCTGAAAAAGTTCAGGGCAAAATATTCTGAGCAGCTAAATATCCCTTATGTACTGCATACAGGGGACCTTAAAGTGGAGGAGGGAATTGTATATCTGCCGCTTTACATGACGCCGCTGTTATGATGCAATTCGATACAATTCGATACGTTGCATTTTCCCCCGGCGTGTATTAAACTTACAGTTAAATAATTGCTTTAAGCTTTTGAAAGGGAAAACAGGAATATGGAAAAAATAAAAAGCATAGGTTTACAGCTTTACACTATAAGAGACCACATGGGCACGTCCGGCGAGGTCAGAGATGCTTTTGCCAGGATCATGGAGATGGGGTATACCGAAGCCCAGACAGCCGGCTGCAAGATACCTTACGAGGAATTCGGGAAATATGCGGAGGAAGCCGGGATCAGAATTGTCGGTACACATGATTCCCTGGATATGATGATCAACGACTTGCCGCAATCGATAAAGAACCATAGAGCTCTCGGCACGACCAACATGGGTATTGGCGGTGCTATGGGCATGATGAAAAGCGAAGAGGGGGTCATGGAATTCATAAAACTGGCAAACAAAATCGCTGACGAGGTGTATAAAGAAGGTTTTAAATTTACATATCACAACCACAGTGCTGAATTCATGAAATATAACGGCAAAAGAGTCATGGACATGCTTGTGGAAGGGATGGATCCCGTAAAAACTTCATTTGTTCTTGACACATACTGGGTACAGCATGGCGGAGGCGATGTCAGGGCATGGATTGAAAAACTTTCCGGCAGGATAGACATACTCCACCTTAAAGATATGGGAAGGGATGGCACAGGCCCATATATAACAGAAATCGGTAATGGTAATATGGATTTTGGGAGCATAATAGAAAGCGCGCAGAAGTCGGGGGTCAAATACTATGTTGTAGAGCAGGACAGATGTCCGGGTGATTCGTTTGACAGCGCAAGGATGAGCAGTGAATACATCCGCAGCAGATACATGTGATCCCGTACATCTTATCCTGATTTTGGAGTCTTCAAAAGATGATATTTAAATCATAAAACAGCCATAACGCAATTCGTTCAGATGAGAACGTACCGCAGTTATGGCTGTTTTATCGTTGCACTATCATTGGACTATCGTTGTGTTTTCGTTGCACTATCGTTGTGTTTTCGTTGCACTATCCCTGTATTTGACCTGCATCAGGCCGGCGGGTTGCCAAAATCAGGCACATCGATGGCAAGACCTTCTTTTACGACTGATTGGTGAGCCAGAAGGCCGGGGACTGTAAAACGGGAAGCAAGCCACACGTTCACAGTGGGAATCGTGCCCGTATATACTGCAGTACAAAAATCGTCGATCAAGATCTGATGCGAGCCCATGTGCCCGTTCAGAAGCCCTTTAAAGGATTCCGGCAGTCTCTCTATCTCACTTTTTTGCTGCGGAGAAAAAACACCGTGCTGCCAGCCATGGTTGGCAACGCGCACCTTAAAATCGGCATTCCCTTTGTTTTGAGTCATTTCATACGGATTGACGTCATCGCTCACATCATCCAAATCGACTTTATTAGGCCCGAGCTGCCTTACCAGAAGATGCTGGGCATTATTAAACTGATAAGAGGCTTTTGTTCCATAAAATGATGAGACATATGAACTGGGAGCTTTATAACCTATCCTTCGGCATTCGTTTATGCGTGCTACGCCACCATTTGCCAGCTTCATCAGCGAGTATGAGTTGGAATAGATGTTATCCCACATGTTGACGCCTTTTTCAAATATACCATCCATTTCAGTGTCCTCATAGCCGAATGCAGTAACTTTTGTTACGTACGTGCCGGCGGCATTCAGGACCATGCCTGTAGAATGGGTAGGATAGTAGAAAGGCGGAACACCGGCTGACTTTTTGTCGGAAAGAAATTTGGCTCCGAAGTCGTGTATGTCGTGGTGATATTGGGCCTCTGCATACACAAATTTACCGAAAGTACCCTTCTGCATTTCTTTTTTGCAGAACATTGAGCTGGGATAATATATACAGGTTTCACCCATCATATAAGTGAGGCCGGTTTTTTCAACAAGCTCAACTATTTCCTGGCATTCATCGACTTCACTTGCCAGTGGGACAGCTGAATAAACATGCTTTCCGGATTTTAAAGCTTTAATGACCAGGGGCCCGTGGGTATGGCGCTCAGTAAATATCGCGATTGTACTAATATCTTTCCTTGCGAGGCTGTCCTCAAATGTATCAATGATTTCAACCTGGAATTTTTGCGAATAGTCCTCAGCCCTCTCCCTGATAAGGTCGCAGACATAAACCTTCTCCACATTCGGGTGGGCCTTGAACAGGGGCACAAAGCTTTTCGCAAATCCGCCGCATCCTATAACGGCAACAGTCAATTTCTTCATATGTCATCCCTCCGCACTGACCGTGCACTTTAATATTATATGCCTGACCAACTATAATAGTGTTCACACACTGAAAATTTGTGCTGAATTCGTGTGCCGAAGCTGTGTGCCGTATCTGTGCAAAAAAAATCATGCGAAGATTGAATACTTATATCCGTGACATCCGTAACATACGGGACATTAATACACGGGTACAATTCCGGCATATGGTCTGCATATATATTGATTATATTATGTGAACATGTATAATCAATATATAAAACAAATAGGAAATATAACAAAACAAACTTAACAGGCAGGTCTAAGACAGGTCAAAGGAGATCAGAGGCAACATGAAGAACATAAGAGGCAACATTAAGGAGATCAGAGACAACACAAAAAGGACATGTTAAAATCGTTGATAACAATAAATCCATATGTCAGATATGCAGCCAGATGCCTGGGAAATACAGTTTACGAAAAACTGGTATCGGCGTATGACTTCAGGCTTTTTTACGGGCTGAAGGGGATTATGACAGCGGAATTTTCGGATCATAAAATAGAAATGAGGAAGTATTCGCTACTGGTAATACCTCATTCTGTTCCTTACAGGTTAATTATCGGAAGTATGAAAACTGAATATTTCAATATAAATTTTGACCTTGACAGCGGGCATACAGAGATATCGCCGCAGAGACCTGACCCTTCCACAGACTTTGACCCGCGGAAAGTGGTCTCGGAACATATGGTTGAAGAATTCAATAAGATAATTGCCGTAGATGAAGCCTATTCGCTTGAGGCAGCGTTAAGCAGGATAGCTGAAGAAAAATACATGGGTATCCCTTCAGGTTACCTGAGTGATGAGATTGCATCGGCTTATCTTAAGGAGGTCCTTATAACTGCGTTGCAGATGAAGAAGAATCTTGCCGTCCCCAGCCTTATACGGGAAATATCGGACTATATCGGCGATAATTTCAACAAGCCCGTTACAAACGGCACTATTGCAGCGCATTTTAAATATCATCCGTATTATCTTAACCGTATTTTCCAGAAAGCGACAGGGAAGACAATGAGAAAATACCTGATAGATTTACGCTTGAAGGAGGCGGCAAGGATGCTTGTTTCAGGTAATAGTACGATCAGTGAGGTAGCAGCGGGATCAGGATTTGAAACACCCTCTTATTTTACGGAATATTTCAAGGCTGTTTATGGAATGACGCCCCTTAAGTACCGCATGCATAACCGGATTTACTGAAGTCTTAGAGTAAAATTATCGCAGGCAAAAGTTAAAAAACGGGAAGAATTGCTCTACATACAAATGCATTGACACGATAAAAGGGCATGGCTGAAAAGGAGATAAAAAATGATCAGTATCAAAAATCAGTATCTGACCGCCGGATTCGATGATAATGGACGCATTATCTGCCTGGAAAACAATGATTCCGGATACGGCAATATAATCGATTATCCGGCTGCGGGGATTTTTAAGATGGTGCTTAAGAGAGGCGATAACTGGGAAAACATTGTCTATCCCAGGGATCAGTTATATGAGGTCAAAAAGGAAGCCAATCAGGTTGTCATTACAGTAAAAAAAGTTGCCGTCAGGGGAAAAACTTTTGATGTGACATTGATTATGCGCATTTGGCTTGAACAGGAAAAGCTCTGCTTTACGGCGGATATAGACAATCGTTCCGATACCACGGTTGTTGACTTCATGTTCCCGTGCATCGGTGTTATCCGGTCGTTGGCAGGCGGAAAGCCCAATCTGCTTTGGCCTCACAGCGCCGGACAGCTAATAACAGATATTGGCGGACGGCTGTCTTCTATGGATAGCCCCTATGAAGAATATAACATGATCAGCCTCGATTACCCCTTCTTTGCATCTATGCAGTGGATGGGGCTTACTGACGGCAGTCAGTCCCTTTATTTCGGTTCTCATGACAGCGAATTCTATGCTTCAGCGCTGAGGGTCATCGGCCGTCAGGAGGATCCCGGTTCCATTATTATGGATATGGTAAAGTATACCTTTGTAAAACCAGGAGAGTACTGGCAAGGCCAGCCTTTTGTTGTTTCGCTTTATACCGGGTCATGGCGGTTGGGGGCGGATATATACCGTGCATGGGCTGATTCCTGGCTGCCCCGTCCGGATAAGCCCGAATGGGTCCGGGACATGCTCGGGTATTTTCTGGTCATCAACAAGCAGCAGTATGGCGACATTCTGTGGCCTTACGACACACTGCCCGAATTATGGGATTATGCAAGACAGCATGGATGCGATACCCTGGGCCTCTTTGGCTGGACACGCGGAGGCCATGACAACCTCTATCCTGAGGTTGAGGCTGATACGCTGATGGGCGGGGAGGACAAACTGCGGGACAGGATAGCTGAAGTGCAGGATGCAGGAGGCCATGTCACACTTTATTGCAATGGCCATCTTATGGATGTGGGTACGGATTACTATAAGCAAACAGGTCATAGCATAGAGTCGAAGTCACTATGGGGCACGCCCTATTATGAACAATACAACAAATACCATGAAAGCGAGTTTATGAAAAAATACACCCGGAAAACATTTTCGACAGCCTGCCCATCTGCTCCCCAGTGGCAGGACCGCATGTGCGAAAATGCCAGGACCATTTACAAATACAGTCCGGATGGCGTTTTAATGGACCAGATCGGAGGCATCTGGCCGTATCCATGTTTTGATGAGAGCCATCCCCATGTTTTGAATAAACCATCGTTGTCGATGACCCGGGGGCGTATCAGTCTCTTAAACAGCGTCTATAAACAGACAAAGGAACTTAATCCCATGTATGGTTATATAGTTGAGTGCATCACGGATTTATACTCCACGCACGCTGATGCCATTCATGGATTAACTAATTGCCACCCTGGCGAAACCGGTGACAGGGCTGCCCTGAACCTCGGAAAAACGAAAGGTTCAAGGGTATTGCCGTTTGCTGAAATGTACAGATATACGCTTCCGGAAGTGATAATGACGGTGCGTAATCCCAAACCGTATATCAATCCCCGAATGGCCAATTTTGCTTTCGTTTTCGGCTTCCGCTATGAGATGGAACTGAGGTATCTTGGCGATGCCAAAGCAATCAGAGAAGACCGTTACAAGGCCTGGCGGGAATATGCCGCCCGGGTGGCAGGCCTTCGCAGGCAATACTGGCATATCCTGGGGTTGGGCCAATACGTTGATGAAGAAGGTTTTGAAAACGGGAACCGGGTTGTCACCGCTAAGGCCTTTATTAGCGAAAACCATATGGCGGTAGCCCTGTGGAACGATACCGACAAAGATGAAAGAGCAGATATAGGGGCTCCCGGATATAGATTTGCCGGAGCAGCTGATTTGGAAGGAACTAAGGAGGATATACCGCAGATCATAAAATCGCAGCAAATTGCAGTATTATTCTATGAGAAAAATTAGCCGGGTAAAGTTTTCGCAGAGTGGGAGAGATATATCTCCAGAACGGTGAAAGAAGAGCAAAGGAAAGAAAGCGGCAGAGAGGAGAAATAGTTTCAGAGCAGGGGGACCGGTGTCATGGAACAGGATCCGGCATAATGCTGTCCACCTCGACTGCCAGCCCTTCATAAAATACCGATCGCGCTGTTTCTCCTTTCCTGTATGTATCTATCTTATCAATTTCAAGGTCCTTGAAGGCATAAACAACTACGACTGCGTTGTAAGGGTCGACTATCCAGTATTCGGATACGCCTGACATCATATAAGTGTTTAATTTATATACCATATCTCTGCTGCGAGTACTACGCGACATTATCTCGAGTGTCAGGGAAGGAGTGCCCATATATCTGCCTCTTTCGTTCAGGTTGTCTGCGTCGCATATAACAATAAGGTCAGGCTGCGTGACATCGGGATCCTTTATGTCCTTTTTCCTGAAAATAACATCAAACGGCGCAAGAAACGGCGAACATTTTTTGCTGTTAAAGTATTGCCTGAAGATTATGTACAAGTCACCCAATATTCTCTGGTGTGAAAAGAGCGGAGATTCCATAATTATGATCTCACCATTTATGAATTCCATTCTTGTGCTGGTCTTTTTGTATATCTCCATGAATTCTTCATAGGAGACAGTCTTCTTGTTGTAATCATAATCGGCTGCGTTTTCACGAACTGTAAAATACCTCTCGATATCTGAAACATATGGGACGAGCCGTGCGACCCTTGTATTATTTTTTGTGACGATGATCTCGCCGTTTTCATCAATCACATGCCTGAGATATTTCCCGAAATTGTTCTTCAAATCGCTTGCCGTAGCCAGCATGACACAGCACCTCTCTGCCTTATAGCTATTATTTATGATATTATTATACAACGGATTAGACAATAAATCAATAAAATTTAAACAATATGTAAAATTTAATTAAACAAATTCAACTTGGTTATTGGACTGTTACAGCCGGAAAACTGAGCAGATAGGCTGACTTATATTCGTTTGGCGTCATGTTGTGGCACTTCCTGAATACATAGCAGAAATATGCGGATGTATTAAAGCCGCTGGCTAAAGCTATCTCGCTGTATTTCATATCAGTGTTAAGCAGCAGGTGCTGCGCATAATCAAGCCTGACCTGAAGCAGGAATTCGCCTGGCGTCATCAGTGTTTTCCTGCGGAATGTCCTATGCAGGTGGACAGGGCTGTAATTCACCGTTTTGCTGATATCCAACAAAGATATCTTTTTCGAGAAATTGTCATTAATATAATTGATAGCGGTGGTCACGATTTGATTTTCCTTAATACTATAGTCATTTGTTATTTGCCGCTCAGCCTCTTCAGCAACCAGATTGAGTAATTCGAGCACTTTGATTTTCAAAGACATAACCGCATGATCTGACTTGTTAACTGACAGAAGTTTGATTGCCGTAAATAATTCCGTCATATACGCGCTGTTCTTTATCTTTAAGAAATCCGGGATTATGTCAAGGAGGGGATTGATCAAATACTCCGGAGGGGATACAGACCAGCCCGGCGAGGTCGTCGGCTGTTTCAGGCCGCCTGTCAGATCAAGATATATAAACCAGCATGAATAAGGAGTATAGCTTGAGCATAACTGCCCCGGGCGCCTGAAAGTCATGCAGCTTTTCAGGATGTCATATTCACGGCCTTCATTTATCATTATCCCGCCGTCCCGTGCAAAGAAATTGATTTCATAATCATGTATTAATCTGTCAGGCAGTTTCGTGCCCGCTGCTACATTTTTAAGAGCTGAAGTTTCATAAAATCCGACCTTAAGGACCATTGGATTTATTTCGTTTGTGTCGATATGCCTTCTCTTGATTTCCTGCAATTAAATCATTCCCTTCTCATCCGGCTTTATAATGCGGCATAACTGATCTCAGTTAAGAAAATGCAGCCCGTTAAGAGTGACCTGTAAATGAAAGACGGTTATAATATCTTGATATCTGATATTATTATCTGCCACTTTGGATATTTCTGCAACCTCAGATTTATTCCCATACACATGGTAACAGCCAGGGACTCCATTTAGAGCATTATAAACCTGTAGCAGGATTTATTTAACAGGATGAGTTTTAATCAGACTTCAGCAATGTAATCATAAAGAAATGGACTGTTAGGGTGAACTCTTGCAGGATTAGAATGACAGGATTTCGATATCTAATGTTAAAATATTATATTGATAAATCTGTACGTAAATTTTATATTTAAGCTATCGTTGTATAAAGCTAAGCATAAAAATCAAATAATGTTGAGAGGAAGGAAAAAGGCATGTGTAAAAGACTTTGTAGTATTTTCACGATTTTAGCTATTGTTTTTGTTTGGACGGGCATACTCAGCTCGTGTGAGAAAGAGGGGAGCGTTGCTGCCACAAGTGCGGCTGTTGGGACGAGTACAGTCACAGCAGCAAAGACAACAGCAAAGGCAAGCCAGAGCAAGGCGACAGCAACGGCTGCCACAAAAACCGGAGCAGGAAGCGGTTCGGGTTCAATAATTGAAACGACCGGCCCCGCAGCTGCATCAGAAGATCCCGGGGATACATCATCGAATGAACCGGCTGAAGAAGCAGCCGGTACAGAGGATGTTGTGGTCAGCGAAGAAAAACCTGTGGATCTTGGAGGGATAACTCTTAAATACAACA
>JAQUNY010000040.1 GCA_028717405.1 Eubacteriales bacterium | reverse complement strand
TCAGGATGAAATGGCGCGGCAGGTATGTGGCAGATATAAGCAGAGACTTTCTTGATACAAACGGAGCAGTCCAGCATGCCGAAGCATTTATCAGGTCCCCGTCGTTTTCCTCAGGTGCCGGTATATTCAGCATAAAGGAAGATGAGGCCTTTGATGCGCAGAAACTGAAACAGGATTGGGAGAAAAATCTTTGCGGGCTTCATGCATGCAGCAGAAAAGGACTTGGAGAAAGGTTCGATTCAACGATAGGGGCTGGTACCATACTGATGCCATATGGCGGTAAATACCAGATGTCGCCTTCAGAAGGTATGGCCGCATGCCTCCCGATGACCGGAACTGTTTCAACAGGGACCGCCACACTAATCTCATTCGGGTTTGATCCTCATATTTGTTCCTGGAGCCCTTTTCACGGCGCTGTCTATTCTATAACTGAGGCTGTCGCAAAAATTGCCGCCATGGGAGGAGACTATACCCGGATACGTCTGTCTCTCCAGGAGTATTTTGAGAAGCTGGGGAAAGAACCAGCGAGATGGGGAAAACCTCTCAGTGCAATGCTGGGAGCACTATATGCCCAAAGGGAGCTGATGATACCTTCCATAGGCGGCAAAGACAGTATGTCGGGGACATTCAACGATCTGGATGTACCCCCGTCTCTGATAGCTTTCGCGGTTGCTCCGGTTGAAGCTGAAAATGTTATCCGGTCAGATTTTGTGAAACCCGGGAACAAAGTCATCCTTATTCTGCAGGAATATGACAGGGACCGGCTTCCTGTTTTCGCCTGCATGCACGAAAATTATGCTGCGGTTAGAGAGCTTGCTGAAAGGGGAGATATACTCTCTGCCTGCTCGGTCAGGTCCGGCGGGATAGCGGCTGCGGTAAGCAGGATGTGTTTTGGGAATATGCTGGGGTTTGATTTCGCCGATGCAGGAAACAGCGCAGCCTCCATTAAAGCAGGGATGCTTTTTAAGCCTGTTTACGGGTCGATTCTTATCGAAGTATCCCCTGATAACGCAGAAAAGATAACCGGCAAAAATGATTCGTGGAACATCCTCGGAACAATCAGAAGCGAGCCTTTCATCAATATTGATTTAAGGGACGTATCACAGGAAGGTGATAAACGATGCGGCAGGCAGGCTGAATGTATCAGCATTGATCTTAAGCATCTGGCCGGATTATGGACAGGTCCGCTTGAAGGGATATTCCCTTCGAGGGAAGCCAGGTCTGAAAGCCCCGGAAACGTACTATTGCCGGACAAAAGTGACAAGGCAGGACAGCCGGGACAAACTGATATCAAAAAAACAGCTAAAACATCCGGAAAGCGCTATGCCGCACCAAGGGTTTTTATGCCTGTATTTCCCGGGACAAACTGTGAATACGACACCAGGAGGAAATTCGAAGAAGCAGGAGCTCTGGTTGATGAATTTGTAATTAAAAACCTCAGCAGGGAAGAAATCGAGGAATCCATATCAGCGATGGCAAACGCCATAAACAATGCGCAGATCATTATGCTGCCCGGAGGCTTCAGCGGAGGAGACGAACCGGAAGGCTCAGGGAAATTCATTGCAGCTGTTTTCAGAAACCCTTACATCGAAGAAGCTGTTACCGGTTTGCTCCAGAGTAGGGACGGCCTTATCCTTGGCATATGCAACGGATTTCAGGCCCTCGTGAAGCTGGGCCTTCTTCCATGGGGACGGATCGCCGGCATAAATGAAAAAAGCCCCACTCTCACATTCAATACTATCGGCAGGCATATTTCGGCTGTCGTCAGTACAAGGATCGAGAAAACGGATTCGCCATGGCTGATGTATTGTCAGACAGGGGATATTCATTCTGTTGCCATTTCGCATGGAGAAGGCAGGTTTATAGCTTCGCCGGAGCTCATTTTTAATTTACGGGAGGGCAGGCAGATTGCTGCGCGCTATGTCGGTATGGATGGAAAGCCCTCAATGGATCCCATATACAATCCGAATGGCTCATACGATTCTATAGAGGGGATAACCAGCCCTGATGGCAGGATACTTGGCAAAATGGGTCACAGTGAGAGGACAGGGCCTTATCTGATGAAAAATGTGCCCGGAAATTACGACCAGAAAATATTCAGGGCAGGCACCGATTATTTCAGGCTTTAAGCCCGACAGGAGAAGAAATGAAAACGCCAGCGCAGATGGCAGAGTTCAGTACCGGAATAACGGCACAGATAGTGATAGCCAATGCAGCAAGGTCTTTTGACCGTGAGTACACCTATCTTGTGCCGCAAAGTCTTGAAGGCGTTATTCAAACCGGCAGCAGGGCAGTGGTACCCTTTGGGATCTCAGACCGGGCGACGGAGGGCTACGTTTTCGGAATTAATAAAACCGTATCCGGCGCTGTCGGTGATATTCAGGACGGAACCGGAAACAGGGTATCTCTTAAGATGATAAAAGAGATACTCGGTACACAGCCTGTGCTCAATAATGAAATTATTTCGCTTTGCAGATGGATGAAGAAACGGTATATATGTACATATGGAGATGCAGTAAAAACCGTTCTGCCACCGGGAACAGGAATGAAAACAGTCAGGAAGGCGTTACTCACGGAAGGCTGGCAAACCCTTTTTAAGTCTCTCAGGAAAGATGATGCGGCACATGCGATCATTGATTATATGCTCAACGCCGAAGGCGCATGCGAGGAGAAACTCCTGAAAGCTGAACTGTCAGTGAAAATTAAAAAGGGTATTGCGCGTGCTTTCAGTTATTTAGTAAAAAATGATGTCATAGAGATCCGCGAATCATATAGCGCAGGAATAAGAGAGAAGACCTTAAAGGTGGTATGTTCGGCACTCCCCCCGGATGAAATTGCCAGCCTGATTGAACAGGGCAGCCTGAAAAGCATCAAGCAGGTCAGGGTGCTGGAGCTGCTGCTTGACAACGATTACATACCAGTCCGTGATATTCTGAGGATAACAGGGCTTTCTTCAGGAGTGCTTGAAACTTTAAAGAAAAACGGGCTGATATTTTTCCGTGACATTGAAATGATCAGAGATCCATTTCAGGAGACCGGTATAAGTCCGGAAAAGCAGGAAAGCCATACTCTGACCGGGCAGCAGAAACAGATCACAGACAGCCTTAAGAAGGATGTTGACAGGGGTGGATTTGCAGAAGCTTTAATACATGGAGTTACCGGGAGCGGTAAAACCGAGATATACCTTCAGCTGATAAAACACCTGTCGGAAAAAGGCAGGCAGGCTATCGTACTGGTGCCGGAAATATCTCTTACCCCGCAGATGATCCGCAGATTCAGGAGCAGGTTCGGGGACAGAGTTGCCTTGATACACAGCAGGATGTCGCTGGGAGAAAGACATGACCAGTGGAAGCAGATAAAGGAAGGAAATGTAATAGCTGCTGTGGGAGCAAGATCTGCTGTTTTTGCGCCTTTTGAGAGACTGGGGATGGTAATAATCGATGAAGAGCATGAAACATCGTATAAGTCGGAAATCACGCCAAGGTATCATGCTGCAGAGGTTGCCAGACAGCGCTGCATGGAATGCGGTGGTATGGTTATCTACGGATCCGCGACTCCTTCGGTAGAGACTTACCACAGAGCTTTAACCGGCGAAATCAAACTGCACAGTATGGATAAGCGGCCAGGGAATATCAGTATGCCTGCAATCAAAATGGTAGACATGCGCAGTGAACTGGATTCAGGGAACAGGTCGATGTTCAGCAGAGAACTTGCCGCAAGCCTCAGGGAAACAACTGAAAACAGGCTTCAATCAATGTTGTTTATCAACAGAAGAGGACATTCCTCTTTTGTGCTGTGCAGAGGCTGCGGGTTTGTGCTGAAATGTCCTGACTGCAATATATCACTTACCTACCATTCCGAGGGAGACAGGCTGATATGCCATTACTGTGGGTATACCGCCAGGAACCCGGCTGTTTGCCCTTCATGCGGAAGCAGGAAAATAAGGCATTTTGGAACCGGCACACAGAAAGTTGAAAAAGAGATTATTTCTGAATTCCCTGAGTGCAGAGTATTACGAATGGATATGGATACTACTGCTGGCAGACACTCGCATCGTGAACTGCTGGACGCTTTCGCCGGGCATAAGGCTGATATACTGCTTGGCACTCAGATGATTGCCAAAGGGCACGATTTCCCTGATGTTGCGTTTGTGGGAGTGCTTGCTGCTGACAGTATGCTTAATATAGGGGATTACAGAGCTTCTGAGAGGACATTTCAGCTTCTGTCACAGGTTTCGGGCAGAGCGGGAAGAGGAGACCATCCGGGAAAAGTTATAATTCAGACTTATAATACTGAAGCTTACAGCATAACAGCGGCAGTTAATGGTGATTACGAAGGATTTTATCTGAAGGAGACTTCAATAAGAAAACAGCTTGGATACCCTCCGTATAAAGTTATTTCGGCTGTAACATATTCAGGTGCAAATGACAGGACAGCCCTGAAGTTTGCCTCTGATGGAAGAAAAATACTGGAAGAGACTGCACACAGCCTGTCAGACGTTGAAATAATCGGTCCGGTAAGAACGCCGGTCACAAGAATAAAGGGAAATTTCAGGTGGAGGATCGTGTTAAAAACTGATACTGAAGCAGATGCAATAGAAATACTGACCGCACTCACCGACAAACAGCGTATAAGCTCCACAGGTAACGCATCAGGGAAGGTCGGAGCCTCAGTCGATATAAACCCGGCTGGTCTTATTTAAAAGCGTGATAAGATAAAAAGCGTACTATATGATAAAAAACAGATATTGAAAAGGCAGATACTATGGGTAATATAAAAAATAAATACAGGATAATTTTTATGGGGACGCCCGGGTTCGCATTGCCATCGCTAAATGTGCTGATTGAGGAAGGCCATGAAATAGCTGCTGTTGTTACCCGACCCGATAAACCGAAGGGAAGGGGAGGCAGGATCGAAGCTCCCCCGGTGGGTGCCTTTGCAAAAAAACACGGATTAGAGCTTCTTCAGCCTGTCAAGGTCAGGGAGGCAGATTTTGTTGGAAAATTAAGATCATACAATGCAGATCTTTTCATAACGGCAGCCTATGGCAGAATACTTACCGGGGAAGTGCTTTCTGTGCCGCTATACGGATGTATTAATGTACATGCATCACTTTTGCCGGAATTAAGAGGTGCTGCGCCGATACAGTGGGCGCTGATTAAGGGATATAAAGAAACAGGCATAACAACCATGATGACTGATGAGGGAATGGATACCGGGGACATCCTGCTGAAGAGCTGTGTAAAAATAGCACCTGAAATGAATTCGGGAGAGCTTCATGACATCCTTGCCGCGGAAGGAGCAGCCGTATTGAAGAAGACATTGGAAAAGCTTTCTGACGGTACCCTCCCCAGAATACCTCAGGATCATTCCGCTGCCACATATGCGCCGCTGCTGACACCCGATACAGGCAGAATCTGCTGGAGCAAAGAGGCATATCAGATACATGATCTTGTTCGTGGCCTTGCTCCCTATCCGGGTGCGTACACATTTTTCAGAGGTGAGCAGATAAAAATATGGAAAACGGCCTGTATTGCCGATCCTTCTTCAGGATATGCAGAAGAAAAACCCGGAACAGTTACCGGCGTGGGTAAGGACTTTATTAAAATAGCCTGCGGATCCGGTGAGCTTATCATAATAGAGCTTCAGGCATGTTCGTGCAGGAGGATGAGCTCGATGGAATATCTGTGCGGGCACATGGTCAAAACGGGTGAGATTTTTGAGTAAAAAAGCTGCAGCAGCGGACGAACGGGATACAGTCCTCAGGGTGCTTGACGAGGTCGTTGATAAGAATGCATACCTGAATATATCATTGGACAAGAACCTCAGAACGGGAAGCCTTTCTGCTGCCGGCCGCGCATTTGTAACTGAAGCCGCAACGGGGACTGTCAGGCAGATGCTTCTTATTGACAGGATAATAGGTGATTATTCCAAAATAAAACTCCGGAGGATATCGCCCCCAATAATGAATATACTCAGGATGGGAGTATACCAGATCGTCTTTATGGACAGGACTCCGGACAGCGCCGCCTGCAATGAGAGTGTCAGACTGGCTCTCCGTTATGGACACAAGGCTTCTGCCGGCTTTGTCAATGCAGTTCTCAGAAATATTTCGACATCCGGAGGGAAGATAATATATCCTGATCCGGCAAAGAACTTAACAGGGTATCTTTCGTTGAAATACTCACATCCGGAATGGATGGTCGAGAAGTGGCTTTCAGATTACGGAGCGGATTTTACTGAGAAATTGTTGAAGGCAAATAATAGAAAGCCTCCTTTCACCATCAGGACAAATACACTAAAACTAAGCAGGATTGAGCTTATTGAGAGGCTTTCAGGAAAAGGATACAGAGCTTCGGTGAACAGGATGGCGCCGGAAGCAGTCATAATAGAAAATCCTGCAGCAATTACTGAAACAGAGGAGTATGCGTCAGGCTGTTTCTTCATACAGGACGCAGGCTCCATGCTGGCACCGCATATTCTGGATCCAAAGCCAGGACAGCTTGCAGTGGATGTGTGCGCAGCTCCCGGAGGGAAGGCGACTCACATGGTACAGCTGATGAACGGCAAGGGGAGACTGATAGCATTTGACAAACATCCGCACAGACTGAGACTTTTAAAAAATGCGGCAGAAAAAACCGGCACCGGGATAATCGAAACGGCAATGTATAATGACATGACCCTTATTGAAAGTCTGAAGGGACAGGCAGATAAAGTGCTCGCTGATGTACCATGTACAGGCTATGGCGTGATAAGGCGCAAACCGGACATAAAATTGACTGCTTCCCCGGATGAAACGGCAAAACTGGCGGAACAGCAATATGAGATATTGCTGAGAGCTTCGGATTTTGTAAAACCCGGAGGGACTCTGGTCTACAGCACCTGTACTATATGCCCGGAAGAAAATGAAAGGGTAGTGGCCAGGTTTCTTAATACGTCTTCCGACTTTATGCCTGACCCTGTACCGGATAAAATCCGGATTTCTGACATATTTCCGGAGCTCATAACGGGCACCGGCGGCTTTATCAGATTATTTCCCAATCTGCATGATACTGACGGAGTTTTCGCTGCAAGGATGGCGAGAAAGTGAGATTTATAAAGGAGGATACGCATATTATCAACCTGCTTGACCTTAATAAGGATGATATTTCCAAAATAACCACAAATAAAGGATATCCCGGATACAGGGCCGGACAGATTTACAAATGGCTTTACAGGGGAATACATGATATTTCATCGATGACTGACCTGTCCGAGGCTTTGCGCCTCGAGCTTTCGTCAGAATATGGCATTATACTGCCCGAAGCAGTCTCAAAGCAGGTTTCGGAAACAGATGGCACAATCAAATATTTGATGGCTCTTGGCGACGGAAATATTATTGAAAGCGTTCTCATGAAATATGATTATGGCTATTCGGCATGTATTTCGTCTCAGGCAGGCTGCAGGATGGGATGTCTGTTCTGTGCTTCTACAGGCGCGGGATTTATAAGGAGCCTTACCGCCGGAGAGATGACCGGGCAGATACTCGCAATGCAGGAGGACTCCGGGCAAAAAGCAGGGAATGTTGTGATTATGGGCATTGGAGAGCCTTTTGATAATTATGAAAATACAATAAAATTTCTGAGGAATGCAAATGATCCTGATGGTCTAGGCCTCGGTTACAGGAAGCTTACGGTGTCGACATGCGGATTAGTTCCGGGCATACTGAGATTTGCCAGGGAAGGTATACCGGTCAACCTTTCGGTATCCCTTCATGCAGCGGAAGACAGTAAAAGAAGCTTCCTGATGCCTGTTAACAGGAGCTATTCTATTGACAAAATCATCGAAGCATGTAAGATATATACTAAGGCAACAGGCAGAAGGATAACTTTTGAATATGCCATGATCAAGGGCGTCAATGATTCAATTTCGGATGCATCGGCGCTTGCCGCTCTGCTCAGGGGACTTCTGTGCCATGTCAACATAATCCGGTTAAATGATGTGGAGGGTACGGGACTGAGGAAAACTGACAGAGAAAATATTATGCGCTTCAGATCTATTATTGCTGATGCGGGAATCACGGTGACCGTCAGAAGAGAACTGGGCACGGATATCGAGGCAGCGTGCGGACAGCTGAGAAGAAAAACCACCGGTAAATATTGATGATTTCGGAGATCATATGACTTCTGATAAGGGCAATGACATAAATAAGAATATCAAAGGCATTTATTGCGAAATTGAATATGCCGCTGCTTCTGACACAGGAAAAGTAAGAGGAGTCAATGAGGATTATTTTAAAGTCATAGAAGGCAATCCCTTATTTCCGCTTGCATTTATAATAGCAGACGGGATGGGGGGCCATAATGCCGGTGAAATAGCCAGTATGACTGCAGTTGAATCAGCATATTCGTATTTATCCGGAAGCTTTAAAGAACTGACGGATGTATCTGATATCAGGGACAGGATTTTAATGGTTTTCAGAAAAGCTAATACGGAGGTTTTCAATAACTCCCTTGTAAATAACGAAACCGCCGGGATGGGTACCACTCTTTTAATGGCGGTAATAAAAGACAATGAAGTATTTATCGGGAATATAGGCGACAGCAGGGCATATGTGATGAGGAACGGAGAATTAAAAAGACTTACAGTCGATCACTCCTATGTTGAGGAACTAGTCAGAAAAGGCAGTCTTACCAGAGAAGAGGCAGAGAGGCATCCGCGCAGAAATGTACTGACAAGGGCCGTTGGATGCGACAGTGAAGTTGAAGCCGACATAATAAAAGAGCCTGCAGGGGACAGGGATGTTTTCCTGTTATGTACCGACGGATTGACCAATATGGTACCTGAGACGCTCATATGCAGGCTGCTCGTGGAATCACCGATACCAGAAGAGGCATGTAAGAAACTGATCATGTATGCTAATGAAAATGGCGGTGCTGACAATATCACTGTTATTGTTTTCAGCAAAGACAGAAGGAATGAGGTTAAACAATAATGGAGGGGAAGATCCTCGGCAACAGGTATGAATTAATCGAGCGTATAGGCGGAGGCGGCATGGCTGTTGTTTACAAGGCTAAGTGCAGGCTTTTGAACAGGTATGTCGCCGTTAAGGTGCTGAGGTCTGAGTTTACTGAAGATGAGGAGTTTTTAAGAAGATTTGCGGTCGAAGCGCAGTCTGCGGCAAGCCTCTCATCTCATCCTAATATTGTATCTATATTTGATGTGGGCAGAGACGGTGACATACATTATTTTGTAATGGAATACATCGATGGCATAACCCTTAAAGAGCTTATCAGATCCAAAGAAAGGCTGGGCTGGAGAGAAGCGGTAAATATTGCCATACAGGTATCTGCAGCCATAGAACATGCTCATGCCAACAAAGTTGTTCACAGGGATATAAAGCCGCATAATATACTTATAACGAAGAACGGGACTGCCAAGGTGGCTGATTTCGGTATAGCAAGAGCTGTTTCTTCCTCTACGATAACATTGGCGGGAAATACTATCGGCTCAGTGCACTATTTTTCTCCCGAACAGGCCAGAGGAGGTTACATCGACGAAAAATCAGATTTGTATTCGCTGGGTATAACCTTATATGAAATGGTTACCGGGGAGCTTCCATTCAACGGGGACAGCCCTGTGGCCATAGCCCTGATGCATATACAGAATGAGCCGCCGGCCCCTGGGGATATAGTACCGGAGCTGCCGCCTTCAGTGAATGATATCATTATCCGGGCGATGAAGAAAGAGCAGCGTGACAGATATCAGACTGCCAAAGAGATGCATGACGATCTTAAGAAGTCCCTGATTGATCCTGGAAAAAGGTTTATCGACCTGGCAGAGGAGCGTAGCGGAGCCGCAGGGACATTGCCGGATACACAGCCGGGCACACAGCAGAATATGCATGCTTTAAATGAGGGCAAGGCTGATGGAACAGCGGAAGGCGCATCTTCAACAATACGTCTCGGAGCTGTCGCTGCATTTCTGAGTGGTATCAGGACAGGGAATGAGGGTATGACCGGAGAGGATGCAGGAAATATTGGTAATGAAGGAAATAGCAGAAATACCGGATATAGCGAAACTCCCGAAAATGCGGGATATGGCAGAGCTGCCGAAAAAACCGGAGATGCATATGGAGAAACGAAGAACGGTACCTGGCCGGAAAGCGGTTTAGAAAACACCGGAAAGGACGACGGTGACGTTTCAATGAGGGGAAGGAAGACGATAATGCGCAGTTCGGAGAAAAGCAGGCATGGTTTCACCATAATGCTTGCAATTTTGACATCACTGGTTATTATCACAGGATTTATTTACCTGATAATTACGCTTATGTCACCGCCGGACACCACCTTAAAAAAGGATTTTACAGTTGGTGACTACATAGGAAGAAATTATTATGATGTAAGAGATGAGCTTGAAAAAGAGGGCATAGTGGCAAAGGATATCAGGATATACAGCCATGAGCATAATAAAGATGAAATAATAGACCAGGAGATATCTCCGGGGAAAACGATGAAGGCAGGAGGTCTCAGCACGCTTGAACTTATTGTGAGCAGAGGCCCGGAACTTTACAGGGTGCCTGAATTAAAAGGAAGAGAATACAGAGAAGCACAGCTTATATTGGAGACAGAAGGTTCTCTTTTAGTAACGATAATAGACGAATTCAGCGCCAGGGTAGAACCCGGACTTGTAACAAGGACTGAACCCCAGTCAAATTCGGATGTTGTTAAAGGCACTGAAATAATGCTGTTCAGGAGCAGGGGACCGGAAGCAGGCATGACTGTTGTCCCGGATCTGGTTAACAAAAAAAATGATGAAGCGGTTGCTGAAATCGCATTGGCAAAACTTACACTGGGAAGTACCTATCCTGGACTTCCGGCACCGAATGCAAAAGTGATAAGGCAGGATCCGGAAGCCGGGAGAGAAGTGAAAACCGGCACACCGGTAGATCTTTATTACAATGCCGTAGCATCGGGATCGGCACCCCCATCATCAACGGGATCAAAAATGATAACGCGGACGCATACAGTTTCGATACTGAATGAGAGCCTTTATGGTGATACAATAGATGTTTTGGTAAAAGCCATATA